>CAYRQY010000231.1:0-4405 GCA_964426435.1 uncultured Rikenellaceae bacterium
GAAGTTTTTTTACCACTGCGTCTCCAAAGGTCATTTTCCAGTTTCTCAGCCTGCGGATAAGTATCTCCTTGCCCTCCGCGGCGGCTTTTGATTTTTCTTCATTCAGGGCCTGTTTTATCTTGGTCTTTGCCTTATTGGTCACGACGAATGAGAGCCAGTCCTGCTTGGGCTTCTGGTTTTTGGACCTTATAACCGATACGTGATCGCCGTTCTGCAGGACATATTTGATGGTGACATTCTTCCCGTTTACCTTTCCTCCCACACAGGAAGCCCCGACAGCGGTATGGATATCGAAGGCAAAATCGAGGATTGTCGAACCGGCCGGCAGCTGGCGCAGGTCGCCTTTTGGAGTGAATACAAAAACTTCATCGGTATAAAGACCCGATCTGACCTGATCGAGAAAGGCAGTATCCTCCTTCTCAGGTGATTCGAGGATCTCTCTCATCCTGGATAGCCAGGTATCAAGGCCGCCTTCTCCCTTCACTCCTTTATACTTGAAATGTGCCGCGAGGCCTTTTTCAGCTATCTCATCCATTCTCACCGACCTGATCTGAACCTCAACCCACCGGCCTCTTGGTCCAACAACCGTGGTATGGAGAGACTCATAACCGTTTGATTTGGGGACGGAGATCCAGTCTCTCAGCCGGCTCGGGTTAGGCTGATAGAGGTCGGTTACTATGGAATATGCCTGCCAGCAATCTGATTTTTCATTCCCGGGCGGGCTGTCGAGTATTATCCTGATAGCAAAAAGATCGTAAACCTCCTCAAGCTCCACTCCCTGCTTCTTCATCTTAAGCATAATGGAATGTATTGATTTGGTACGGCTTTTTATAGTAAACTTAAAGCCCTGCTTTTCAAATCTTTCGATCAGCGGAAGCGAGAACTCCTTAATGAACCTGTTGCGGGAGGCTGTCGTTTGCTTTAGGCGTGTTTCGATGCTTAGGTATTGTTCAGGTTCGAGGTACTTGACGGCAAGATCCTCCATCTCGGTCTTGATGTTGTAATAACCCAGGCGGTGGGCAAGCGGGGCATAAAGAAAATATGTCTCGGAAGCTATGGGGATACGGTCCTTTTCATTAACCCGGTCGAGGTTTCTCATATATTCAAGCCTCTCGACCAGTTTGACCAAGATCACCCTGACATCGTCAGCCAGGCTCAGCAGCAGTTTCCTGAATGCTTCTGCCTGGTATGCGGAATGCATTGAATTAATCTCCGTGATCCTTGAGAAGCCTTCCAGTATCTCGACGCTTTTCCTTCCAAATTCCTTAATAAGCTCCTCCCTTGTATAACCCACACGGCCGTATGAGTCGTGCAGAAGGGCGGTAACAATTGAAGTAAGACCCAGACCCATCTCTCCAGCAATGATCTTCGCCACGGAAAGTGCATGTAATATCGACGGCTGACCTGTAATCGTAATGGTATTCTCGCAGGCCTTTATGGCAAGATCAAGCGCCCGCCTGATCTTTCCGGTATCGGCCGGGGTAACCACACCCGATGCTGCCTTCAGCAATTCCCGGTATTGCGACTGTATCTCCTTTGCCAGCATTACGGATAACAACAAATGAACAGGATACTTCCTGAAAGTAAATAAATCGTACCGATATTAACAAGTGTTGCAGGCTTTTTGTTAACAGGTGCCTGCTTACCTGAAAGAGATGCCGAAGCCGGTTGAAAGAACATTATACTGCGACCTTGTATAATCAACATGAAATGTGACTATTGCAAGTTTTATCCTGATACCTGCATTTGCCCTCAATCCCGAAAAATTCTTAATGCTGATGGCTGGAAAATCTTCTCCGGCAATCACTCCATTGTCGTTATATCCGGCATAAGGTGTGCCGGGGCCGGTGACAACAACCGGAACAGGATATAGTCCCCTCAGGCTGACATCGGTCCGGGTTCTGCTATAGCCAAGGCCCCCGTAGAATGTAATGACAGGCAAATTGACAGATGCTATAATACCCGCATTTAATGCTTCAACGGAGGCTGTCAGTTGCTGGTTCATGAAATCGATATCCGGATCAAATTCAATATAATTCTGAGGCTCACCTGGTTCGAGCAATAACGCGACATTGCCCGTAAGCCTTGTAAAACCCGCAAAGGCCGAAACATCAACAGGCAGGAGCTTGTTTCCGGGTATGTACTGCATTATGCTGTGCATTATGCCAACACCCCAGAGAGAGGCATCGCCTCCGTTTTCAATATTGATTTTGGGAATAAACCGTCCCTTTATTTCAGTTCCGAGAGGCAGCCCGATACCAACAGTTGCAGTCGGGACGGGTACAATGTGCCAACCTGTACCAGGAGGTGTCCTGAAGGTAGCAAGGGTAACACCCTCAGCCTGCACTGTCATTTCAGGGCCTTCCTCACCGTGGCCGGCAATTGTCGGGGCAATACCCGATCCCGATACAAGCGGTGAAAGACCGATCTCTGATACATCAAACGTTTCGGCCGACGCGGGAACAAATCCCGCATTGATCCCGAACGTAATATCAAATCCGGTCCATTTATGGGGCTTTGCTGTGTTGTACCAGCTTCCGTTGAGTCCTGCCCCAAAGGCATTCGCCCAGGGTGATATATATGCTTCAATGAGTTTAACTGCATCTCCTGCTCCAGCCCTGAAAAAATCAGTGTGATCCATCTGGGCCAGTGATAACCGTACGGTCAGTCCGAGTAAGAACGCAAAGACAAAAATCTTCTTTGGAACAATAAGTTTCATAGGATAAGCTTTGATAATTAACGATACCGGATGGTAAATATTATTTTCAAAGCCTCCTGTATTTCAACGGCAGGTATTAAGGAACCTTTTTCTCAATATTGTCAAGCCCCTTAAGTTCTTCTATCCCGGAGTTTTTTGAGATATCCGAGATGGTTTTCAGATCAAGATCTCCTTCTATCGAAATAAGTGTGTTAACATCGGGTCCTGATGAGACTACAAGAAGCTCTGAGATTATATCTCCTTTTTGCCTGATAAGAAATTTTGTTGTCTCCCGGCTGTCCCGGACCACCATCAGTTCCTCGTATATTCTTCTATCGATCTTTTTCTCAATCTCATTATAGAAGTTAATCTTGCTGTTAATCTGCGGATCATCAACCGTTAGGATCCTTATGGCTCTCAGGCGGCGCATAATGTTGTCTTTATCCTCAACTGCCTTACCAGCAAGAAGGCTGAACATTCTCCCGGAAATAAAGACAGTCGTAAATCCATCCCTTTCGGAGTACCGGTTGAATAATTCTTCAGCCGGGCTTGTCTGCGCATTAAGTGAAAGTGCCAGGCTAAATGCCGCAATTATGGTGATAATCTTTTTCATATCCATTTCCTTTTAATCTGTTACTCTTCCTTTAAGTTTAACTTTTCCAGATCCCTGGTAAAATACTTAAGAGTTTTCAGGTTCTCTTCAATCTTAACTGTTGATTTTTTAATTGTGCCGAGGCTTGCAGCGGTTATCTCCTGCATCCGGTTCATGGGCTCCAGTGCAGCGGTCCCCTGGTTGAGCCGGTATGAAACGTCATACAATATCTTCATCACTTCTGCATATGCCAGTTCCGGATCGGTAAAAGTATCTTTGGTGCTTCCGGAACGCGTTATGAAGAACCATGAACCCAGAATAACAAGGATTCCCGCTGCTATACCTGCCGCCGACAGGATTAACCTTCTGTAAACAGTCTCGCCTTTTCTCACGTTCCGGGAATCAGTTGATGCCATCAGCCGTTCTTCAAACCCGACAGAAGGACCGGGAATCTTATCTTCTGACAGGTAGAAATCGAAGATCTCCTTATCAATACGGAACTTTTCGGGCACCTCTTCGTATTTGAAGCAGTCCCTGAGCAAGATTTCCTCCTGCTCTGAAATATCTCCGTTATGATATTTTTCAAGAACTATTTTAAGGTCTTCAGTCTTCATACCGGTTTCTTTTATACTCATCCCTAATGAATTTCCTTGCGCGTGACAGTATTACCCTTATGTTGTTCACACTCTGTTCCGTTTTTTCTGATATCTCCTCAAACGATAAGCCCCTTATGTCCCGGAGCCTGATTATTTCTCTCTGCTGAATGGGCAGCCTGTCAATTATTTCACCGATTATTCTGGCCGATTCGGCTCTCTCGAGAAGTTCATGAGGTGAAGGGACAAGCTGTATATCAGAGCCTTCAAATGACTGCGGATCAGGTCCTGTACCTTTTCTCCTCCTGATCTGATCAATACAGTAATTCCTTGTGATCGTTGTGCTCAGTGCTTCGATGCTTTCGTATGTGTCAAGTTTATCCTTCATTTTCCATAATTTGAGAAAGGTCTCCTGTACGGCATCTTCAGCTTCCTGCTGATTCTCAAGTATCCTGTATGCATACCCGTAGAGTCTTCTTCCAGTTTGCTTAATGATTATGTTAAAATCTTCACGCGTCATTC
>CAYRQY010000232.1:0-4396 GCA_964426435.1 uncultured Rikenellaceae bacterium
AAGAAGATGAACAGACATTGTCAGACCTGGAACTTATCAGGCGTTGTTCGGAAGGGGAGGTCCGCGCACAGGAGATCCTTTACAAACGGTATTTCTCCTTTGCCATGTCGGTATGCATCAGGTACACAAAGGACCATTATGAAGCCATGGAGATCGTAAACGACAGCTATATGAAGGTTCTCGACAACATAAGCGAGTTCAGGGGCTCCGCACCCTTCAGGTCGTGGTATGGCAGGATACTGGTCAATTCGGCTATTGACAATTACCGGAGAAACGCAAGACATTCAGGACAGCTTCAACTGAGCGATCTTGAAGAGACAGAGGAACAGGAACCTGCCGTTGATGCGGATCTGTCTGCTAATGACATCCTCTCTCTCTTCAACCAGATGCCTGATAATTATAAGATCACATTCAACCTTTTTGAGATCGAAGGATACTCGCACGAGGAGATAGGGGAGATGCTGGGCATAAGTACATCCACATCAAGATCGAACCTTTTTCGGGCAAAAAAGATCCTTAGGGAACTCTATATCAAGACATTTCACCCTGAAAAGAGGAAGAATGAAGCAGTTTGACGACATATTCAGGGAAAAAGTTGAGAAGGCTTTCAGCAATTACAACGCCGGCCACATGGCCGACGAAGGGTGGAATTCGTTTATTGCGGCAAGAAAAGGACGCCGCAGAATATTGGCTATCTTTCCGCTATGGGCACGGGCTGCATCGTTGCTCATAATAATTGGTTTGGGTCTGTTTCTTGCTTACAGGATTTCAACACGGCAGGTAAGCCAGGAGCTTATAGCCGTGAGTGAATCCCAGGCAGTTAAGGAGACTATAGCCAGTAAGGCCATGGAAACCGCAAAGCCCGATCTGCCGGCTGCTCCAACATTGGGAAGACCATTGCTCCAGAAGAGGCAGATCGAACCAACGAAAATAGCTGCTGTTCAGCAGCCTGTTGTCGAAATTGAAGAACCTGCAAGGATAATGCTTACGATTCACGACACCATTCAGGTACGCGTACCAGCCGAAGAATTAATCCTAGACCAGGATTATGTAGCAGATCAACAGGCGGCTGAGGAGTTGAAGGAGTTTCCCGGAATTGCCGGCAAAGAACCGGTAACAGAAGAACCGGAAAAGCGGACCGGAAGAAGAACTTTAATGGCCGGCTTCTCCGGGTTGATGGCGCAGGCCGGCGAAGCAGCGTCATCGACCTCAGGAGTATCGGTGGGACTATACCTCGAACAGAAGATCACAGAGCGAATCTCGGTGCGGCCGGGACTTGCACTAGCAATGCACTCGCTGGGTCTTGAGGATAACACCAGGACATCCGGATTCAATTATTCTGTACCCCTTTACGACGGGACCAGCGGCAGGCTTGATGCATACAACGGGCGTTTAAGCATGCTGGCTATGGAACTGCCGCTTAATGTTGTTTTCAGGATCTTTGAAAAGGATCGCTCGGGCTTGTATGTTTCCGCCGGGGCATCGACCTTGATCTATTTAAATCAGCAGTTTACGGCAGAGTATGTTAATGAATATACGAAGCAAACCTATAATACTATGTCGGGTGAATTCAGCACCGAAACACGCTACTCGATGGTGGAGGTTGAAAACGATTACGGTGCATTCAGACATTCCGACCTGTTCGGTCTTGCCAACATTTCAGCCGGGTACTCATTCCCATACAGCAAAACAGCCGTACTGCTTATTGAACCCTTCGTTCAGCTGCCCCTTGGCGATCTTACCAGTCTTAACCTGCGGGTAAGGTATGGAGGAGTTTCAATGAAGGTACGTTTTGGCAATCAGGTCAGTGACAGGTAGTAGTTACAGCCATCCGGGAAAGATTTACTTCTATTATCTGCAATAAGATTATTGTCTCGACCTGACCTGAAGCCAGAGTCATAGTTTTTGCTTCTGCAAATTTGTCATTCTGGATTTTGCGTCTGTAATTAACGGCAGGTCAGCATCGGCATCACCCCAAATATTAAGGAATTCCTGGTAATACTGTATAGCCTGACCGATATCTCCCGTTTCTTCATAAATTCTACCCAGGTTATAATGAGCCAGTATCCAGTATTCCTGAGCCTCCCATCCAAGCTGATTCTTGTTTCCTATGATCTCCTTATACCTTGATGCGGCGGATTCTGATTCCCCTGTGACATGGTAATAATGTGCGAGTGATTCAAGGATATAGTTATCGTATCGCAGGTTGACAGAAGCTTCAATGAGGTCTAAGGCCTCAGCCGTATTGCCTTTAATAAGTTCAATCTCACCTTTAAGAATATTATGCGCAGCCTGATCCGACCTGTTGCCCGAAATGATTCTTTCAGATATAGTATTCAATATTTTTTCTGCCTGTTGAATATTTCCATCTCTTACAGCCATTTTACCGTAAAGAAACAGCCACCATGGTTCCATGGCAGAAGTACTGAGAAGCTTGCTGGCCCGGGTCATTTCGCTGTTATATTCGGAAATCATTCCTTTAGCTTTGTAAGCCGACGCAAGAAATAAACGATCTCTCAGTTCACTTGTAAAATAACCAAGGTTTTTTTGGATAATCACCGATTGCTGCAGGATACCTATAGCTTCCTGATATTTGCCCCGGTACATCATTAGAAGCGCCCTGGAACGATATCCCCTGGCTTTATTCTCATCAGACGACCCGCTGATCATTCTATCAAACACTTCGGCAGCTTTATCGTACTCGCCCATATGGATGTAAGTAAATCCGAATTCATGATTTAGGTTGGGTACAACCATGAGGTTTGGATTGACATCAAATGCTTTAAGATAATATTCCACTGCCTGCGGGTATTTCTCCAGGGCACTTAAACATGATGCCAGATTAATAAATATATTCGGATCATTGTCCTTATAGAATTCAAGGGATCTTTCGAAAGCAGGAATAGCCTCTTCATAACGCTGAAGCCTCATGTGGCTGTATCCCAGCTGAAACCATCCTTCAGGGGAACTCGGGTAGTTCCTTAAAAACATATTGTATCTGATTATTGCCTCATCATAGTTTCCACGGAATCCTTCAACTCTCGCCTCAATCCATAACCTTTCCTTTTCCGTAAGCCTGTCGAGTAATCCCAGGGCTTTGGTAAAATGTTCCTCCCCCTTTATCCTGTTATTTAGCCAGTAATAGATCGATCCAAGGTAGGCATGAGCCAAAGCAAAATCAGGATCGAGTTCCAGAGCATTAACCAGGAGCTTTATTGCTTCGCGGGTTTGACCATCCCATCCCCATGCCTGCATCGCTCGTACAAAATATTTTAAAGCATCAATCGAAGAAGTTGTGGCTTGCGGCAACGGAACAATCCTGCGATCAATGTCTCTTAAAGATTCTCCCAGATCCCTCCTTATTCTGCGGGCTAAACTGTTAAGGGCGATGAGCACCTCATCTTTTCCATTTGCCTGGAATGTCCCGGTTTTAATTATCTTCCCGGTATTAACTTCAACAATCTTTGAAGTCAGAGAATATATGTTTCCAACCTGACTTATGTTGCAGGAAAGGATTACGGTAATTCCTTCCCTCAGAGCAATTTCAACAGCGATATCCTCATTTATTGCATCGGTTTTATTCTTCCCCATACGTCGGAGGGCTTCATTGATCTTTGAGCGGGGATAAACGTTAACATATACCGATTGTTGAATGCTGACTTCCAATGCCGTATTAAGTGACTGATCAAAAACATCATCGCCGGTGTGATTCTCAAAATCTGCAATTATTATCCAGTCATTTTCAGAAATAGGGCCTGGTTTCAAAGCTATTAACAGAATGAGAATAAAGAGGACATTCCCCAATATTGATGCTGTCCAGATAATGTTTTTATTCTTTCTTTTCTTATCTCCGGTTGTTTTGTCCGCGAATACTTTTTTATCGTCTTCCTGATCCTGACCGGCGCTGGTGTAATCTAAAACTTCTTTTTCTGTTCCCTGGTCATTTGTAATTATTAATAATCCTGAAATGATTTCTTTTATAGAATTTGCTGTTTTATTAATTTGTATCCTGTATTTCGTGTTGTTCAGATTTTTATCCTGATCATCATCATCAGTCAAAGGTTTGTTAACTCCGGGTTCTTTATAGATGAATTCGATACCGCGCAAATGACTCTTCAGGGTCGATTCACAGAGTTTAATGTCGTCGGGATCCAGTTCGTGTATAAAAACGGGAAGGACCCTGCTTGCCACATTTCCATTGGGAAGCTTAACCTTCAGACCGAACCGGTCTGTTGAGGCTTGTTTAACAAATGGGCTGAACTCATGCTCCCATGCAAATGATTTGGGATCGCAGTAAGTGCGCGATAAAACAGGAACAAAGATCAGGCATTTCAGCTTTTCTTTCAGGGATGCATCCACATCATGGGTCTCCAGGAGACCGTCATGAGGATTGATA
>CAYRQY010000233.1:0-4376 GCA_964426435.1 uncultured Rikenellaceae bacterium
TTTCCTTCTCAGACTCACAAGGAAGCATGCAATTATGTTCAGTGAGCTGCCAAAATACCCTTCAGTGAGGCGCGACCTTGCCCTTCTGATCGATACCGGAATAAAATTCTCCGACATACGCGATCTGGCCTATAGAAATGAAAAGATCCTGCTCAGGGAGGTTGGACTTTTCGATGTATATGAAAGTGAATCGCTTGGCGCCGGCAAGAAATCCTATGCAGTCAGCTTTATTCTCCGGGACGACACCAGAACCCTGACAGACAAGAACATAGATAAAATCATGAACAACCTGGCAAATGCCTTCAGGAAGGAACTGGGCGCCCAGATAAGATAGCTGTTCAACACGGAAGAAAGTCCTGATCATGAGCAGTCTCTGCAAAACCGTTAAGCAGTATCTCTCCCTGGTAAAATTCAGCCATACTGTTTTCGCAATGCCATTTGCGATAATTGGGTTCACCCTGGCTGTTACTGAGTCCGATAACCAGTTCAGTCTCAGGCTCCTGTTGCTGATAGTGCTTTGCATGATATTTGCCCGCAATGCTGCCATGGGCTTTAACAGGCTGGCCGACAGGAAATTCGACTCGATGAATCCAAGGACAAAAACCAGGGAAATTCCCTCCGGGAAGATCAAACCAAATGAAGCTGCTGTTTTTGTTCTCGTTAATTCAATACTTTTCATTGTTACCACAGGCTTTATAAACAGGCTCACACTGTTCCTTTCTCCTGTTGCCCTTACCGTTATACTCGGGTATTCATATTCAAAACGAATAACATACCTGTGTCATTTCATACTGGGGCTGGGTCTCAGCCTGGCCCCCATCGGGGCATACATCTCTGTAACCGGAACTTTTGCCATCCTGCCCGTAATCTACTCTTTCATTGTCCTTACATGGGTGAGCGGCTTCGACATAATTTATGCCTTGCAGGACGATGAATTCGACAGGGTGAACAGTCTTTATTCAGTGCCCTCAGCCTTCGGTCGGAAAAGGGCACTGCTGATTTCTTCGGCAATCCATATGGTCACCTTTCTTCTGGTTGTGGCGGCGGGACTTGCAGGATCCGGTTCTTTAATTTACTGGACAGGGGCGTTGATTTTCAGTGCGTTGCTGATATACCAGCATGCCATCGTAAAACCCGATGATATCAGCCGGACAGGCGTGGCATTCGGCACAACAAACAGTATTGCCGGCCTGATATACGCTTTTTTTGTAATTATTGACCTGCTAATTTGAATCCGGGTAAACACAGCTATTTTTTCAGGGTATTGTGCATCTGATTCTTTTTTTGTTACTTGGTGTGGGAAAATATAACGTTAAATGGGGGAAATAACTATTAAAGAGGTCATTACAAGAAAAGACCTCACTGAATTCATTAATCTGCCCTCCAAAATCCATAAAGATGAAGCCGACTGGCTCCCTCCTATCTACCAGGATGAATGGGAATTATTTGACAGGAAGCGGAACAAATCTTTCCAGTATGCCGATGCTGTGTTGTACCTGGCATTCAGGGGAAGGAGACCCGTGGGCAGGATAATGGCACTGGTTAACAACCGGTACAATAGCATTCACAACGAAAAGCACGGCAGATTCTGTTTCATGGAATCATACGACGACCGTGAGGCGTTTCACGCTCTTATCGACGCTGCGGAAAGGTGGGTCCGCGAAAAAGGCATGACCAGGATAGTAGGACCCCTGGCCTTCTCCGATAAAGATCCGCAGGGATTCCAGATAGAAGGATTTGAGTATCCCCAGATCATGACCACACCAACCAATTCTCCCTATATGCCGAAGATGCTGGAATGGGAAGGCTATACCAAGGAGGTGGACCTGGTGAACTATCTGGTCGAAACACCCCCGGAACTTCCGGAACTGTACAAGCGGGTCTACAGCAGACTCATGAGGACAAATGAGTTCAGGATTGTCGAGTTCACAGCGAGAAAGGAGATCAAGCCCTATATTATTCCTGTTCTTGAACTCATGAATGAAACATTCTCAGAGATTTACGGTTTTGTCCCGCTTAACGACAGGGAGAAGAAAGATCTTGCCAAAAGATACCTGCCAATACTTGATCCGGAATTTATCAAAATTGTTGAGAAGAATGGCGAGCCGGTCGCTTTCGCAATTGCGATGCCAGAAATAAGTGCAGGACTTAAAGCATGCGGCGGTAAGCTTTTTCCGTTCGGTATTTTCAGGATCCTCAAAGAATTGAAGAATTCAAAAAAGCTGATGCTAATGCTTGGCGGCATTAAGAAACCTTACAGAGGTCAGGGCGTTGATGTTCTGATGGCTGCCAGCGTTCACAAATCAGCTTTAAAAAGAAATATGACGCTTATCGACAGTCACCTTATCCTCGAGAAAAACAACAGGATGAGAGCAGAAATTGAACGGTTTAACGGACGTGTAATCAAAAGATTCAGGATCTACCAGAAACAGATTTAGAACCTGAAGCTGAATGAGAAACCCAGCAACTCCTTGAACTGGATCCTTGCCGTTCTTTTCTGTGTGCCGTCAGGTCTCAAAACAGGATTCTTATCCTTGTCGAGCACCAGTGTCTTGGTGTCGTCGTCAAAAATAAGATGCGTGTTGAGTCTTACCTCGGTGAACCAGTTCAGACGTGCCGTCAGTATTACCTCCCAGTCAACATCGATATTCTGGGGATTGTGTATGTAGTTGGTAAAGAGCTGGAGCCTGTTGGTAACTGAAATATTCTTTGTGGGACTCAACTTATTGGATATCAAAAAACTGGCACCTGGTTCATTTTTTGATCGCTTATCGGCTGCAACACCATATTTTGTCTGATCAATTTTTGCCGTATCAGGAACAAATGTGCCTTTATACGAGAAGGGAGAAAAGTTCAGTGAGGTATTCTTGTCAGGCTTGTAATCAAGTCCGAATCCTATAGTGAGTATAGCCGGGTTAAGGAATTTAGAAACGGGTACTGAATCGTTGGGGTAGTTATACCCCCTGGCCACCTGGGTCTTGAAAAGCATTATACTGCTGAAATCGAACTTCCCGAAAGCTTTATGATTGAGCTTTGAATTGGTCTCGAGAAGGTCGAGATTCTTTCTTATGCCTTTATCCCCCGCTGCAACAAGTCCGTATTTAATTCTTGCGAAGTTATTCGAAGAGAGCTTCAATAACTTGTTATCGTAATCCGCATAACCGGTAATATCGAGAGAAGTGGAAACATTGTTTTCCCCTCCCTTCACCCAGTTCGACATGGCAGCCTGGTTAAGGGTAAAGGCAGTCTCTGTGCGATATTTCCAGTACTGGTATTTAATTGGTATTTTCTTCACTTCAAGGAGCCGTGTCTTATCTATGGTCTGAACGTTTACGCTCGGTCCTGCCCAGTTCCCCTGCATTACCGGGCGCCGGAAGCTCACACCATGCTCTAGGTAGAGTCCTATGGTATTTCTGGCCGGGTTGCCGATCCACACTGTAACGGAATCGTTAAGCTCATTCTTAAGCCAGTACCTCATTGCACTTCCCGACCTTGAATTGAGCCATACAGAAACCGAATCGTTCCTTATTCCCGTGAAATAAATGATGGTCGAGTCGCGCGCCTCCACAAAATCAAGCAGCATCGATACCGCCTTACTAAGCGAATCGGCCTGCCATGGCTGTGTGTAATACCTGAACGGAAATTCAGTATCAGGAGCCCTGACAAACCTTAGGGTATCAACTATAACAAGAACAGTGGTGTCTTTTATTACCGTAACCGGGCGCCCAAATGCCTCGGGCAGCTCTCTCTCAGGTTCCATAACGATCAGTGAGTCAGCAGCAACTTCAGTTACCAGAGTGTCTGACTTAACATCCACGGCTGATATCTGCTCAGACACTGAGGGTATCCGCAGGCGGAGCGGCTCCCAGATAAAGAATCTGTCCCAGGGTATGCTTATTGAATCGTACGGGTATTCCCTGAGAAATTTCCTTGCTGTGTCGAATGGAGGATATGAAGCCTCATAAAAAAGCTGGCTGAGTGCCATGCGAAGGGGATGGTCCTGTTTAAACCAGTTCTGCGGCTCCAGCCTCCTGCCGAGATATTCGAGGGCCTGCTCCCTCGAAAGCATGATCTGCGGGACGCCTGGTCCCCTGTCCATTATCATTCCCTTCCTAATAAGGGAATCAAGCAACAACCGGTCAGATTCCTTCTCCACAACCCTCTCCTGTGAATAAACCGGCCTGTAAAAGATCAGTAATATAAATATCGATAATACTGCAGCAACTCTCTTTCCCATAATATCTTGAAAATATCTCTAAAATAATTCTACTTTTGTATTTAACAACTCTCCATTTAAATATGAGTATCTACATAACGGAAAATTATATCCGGGATATATACAGGAACATCAAAAACAGGGACCATTTTCCCGTATC
>CAYRQY010000234.1:0-4349 GCA_964426435.1 uncultured Rikenellaceae bacterium
CCCTCTCCCCCTCTACAGCTCACCCACTCTCCCTCTCTCCCTCTCTCCCCCTCGCCCCCTCTCCCCATCGCCCCCTCGTCCGCTCTCCCACTCATAACACCAATTATTAATCCTTTTGCCCTCCCTGATTGTTATTACATAAACAGGGGACCAAGGACATGAAATACAGGACAGAAAAGGATATTCTGGGTGAAGTGAAGGTGCCGGCCGGGAAATACTGGGGAGCCCAGACTCAAAGATCGCTGAAAAATTTCCCGATCGGCCCTCCGGCGTCGATGCCGGTTGAAATAATATATGCATTCGGGTATATCAAAAAAGCTTCGGCAGCAACCAATTACTATTACGGGCTGCTCCCGAAGGAGAAGATGGAGATCATTTCGGAGGTCTGCGATGAAATAACAGCGGGGAAGCTGAATGACCATTTCCCGCTGGTCATCTGGCAGACCGGTTCGGGCACTCATACCAATATGAACTGCAATGAGGTTATTGCCAACCGCAGCCATGTTTTACTCGGGAACAAGCTGGGAGAAAGCACGCTGTTCATCCATCCGAACGATGATGTGAACAAGTCCCAGTCGTCGAATGATACTTTCGCAGCTGCCATGAATATTGCAGCATACATAAAGATAGTTGAATACACCATTCCGGCATTACAGAAGCTGATCAATACATTCTCCGGAAAATCGTCAGACATGGCCGGAATAGTAAAGATCGGCCGGACCCACTTAATGGATGCAACACCTATTTCTCTCGGCCAGGAACTATCAGGATATGTTTCACAGTTGAACCATGGTTTAAGGGCTCTGAAAAATACATTATCGCATCTGTCAGAGCTGGCTCTGGGTGGCACCGCTGTCGGAACCGGTCTGAATACAACTGAAGGTTTTGACAAAGAGGTTGCGGCCACCATAGCCTGCATGACAGGGCATCCATTCAGGCCGGCCGGCAATAAATTTGAAGCGCTGGCCGCAAATGATGCGATAGTTGAAACTCACGGAGCTGTCAAACAGCTGTCTGTCAGTTTAATGAAGATAGCAAACGATATCAGGCTGCTGGCATCCGGACCCCTTACGGGCATCGGAGAGATCACCATACCTTCAAACGAACCGGGGTCCTCAATAATGCCAGGTAAGATAAACCCGACACAAACAGAGGCAATGACAATGGTTTGCGCAAGGATAATGGGAAATGACACGACAATCTCGGTGGCTGGATCGAACGGTCACCTGGAACTAAATACTTTCAAACCAGTAATGGCAGGCACATTTCTGGAGTCTGCGACATTACTTGCGGATGCCTGCCGATCATTCAGTGACTATTGTATTGCCGGGATTGAACCTGTTCTTGACCGGATTGAAAAGAACCTCAATAACTCATTAATGCTGGTAACTGCCCTGAACAAGCATCTCGGGTATGAAAAAGCCGCAAAAATTGTCAGGGAAGCCCAAAAAAATAATATTACCCTTAAGGAGGCAGCTCTCAGGCTGAACCTTTTAACGGAACAGCAGTTTGATAAATGGGTGGTTCCGGCAGATATGATCAGCCCCAGACCTCTTTCAGCTCCCTGATACGTTCGGCTATGGGTACCATAAATTTGCATTTGCCGATGCATGCGGAGCAGTCACTGCACGCCTCAAGACCTCTGCCCGGATGTATCTGCGACAGGGTCTGCCTTGCGGCAAGGGGATTTCCGTATGAAAGGGTGTACATGTGGGTTCTCATCAGGGAAGGGATATCAGCTTTCTGAGGGCATGAAGCCACACATGAGCCACAGTGCCTGCAGACTGAGGCGATAGCCTGCTTAACCAGCCTGTTGTTAAGGAACTCCTCCTCTTCCTTTGAGTAAGTCAGATCGTATGCCACCCCGATGTCCTCGTTAAGCTGGGTGAAGTTGGTGAAGCCCGGCACGGCAGTTGTAATGTATTCACACCGTAACACCCATTTCAGGAGTGCTGTATTCATCAGTGTTCCTTCATAAAACATGGTCTGTTCCACCGGCAGGCTTTTAAGGTACCAGTTCTGCTGGCACTGGGTCTTCATTGCCACCAGGCCTATGCCCGCATCATATGCCTGTTTCATGGCGTCAAATATTCGCTGGTCGCTGTACATACCATAGTTGAATGATAACAGGATCACATCCCAGAATCTGCTCCTGGCAGCATCATTAACAAGGGGCGGCCAGTCGATATGGGTTGAAAAGCCTGAGAACCGTACTTTCTTCTGTGCCTTAAGCTCAGAAATTGCGTCCATTATAAACCGGTCGTTCATCTGTTTAATGGATTGTACATCATGATAATAGAGTATATCCACATAATCCATTTGTAACCGGGAGAGGCTTTCGCTGAACCTGTCGAGGAACATCTTTTTCCTTTCCCTGCCCCTCGAAGGAGCCGGATCGGGCATTAGTATCTTGGTGGTCACGATCACATCCTGACGCCTGATATTCAGTTCACGGAGCACCTGTCCCACCATCTTTTCATTGTTGCCGTTCTGGTAGACCCAGGCTGTGTCAAAAAGCCGCATTCCCGATTCCCATGCCCCTCTTACAAGTCCGGGATTATTGGCATTCATTACTCCCATGTTCACAACGGGCACCTTTATCCCGGTCTTTCCCAGCACACGGTAAATAAGTTCATCCGGGTTGCGGGATATTCTGTTCCTGTTAAGAGCGGGTGATGCAGTAAGAGTTGTAGAGGCCGCCACACCGGCAATGTTGAGCAGGGCTATCTGTTTGGCCGATTTGCTGATAAATTTCCTCCTGTCCATCAGGTATCTTTTTTTAGTAAATAATCATATTTATTAACGGCGGTAAAAATAGCTGAAAAAAGGAAATTACCAACAGTTCGCGGATTCGGCGTTCAGCGTCAAGAGGTTCAGCGAACCGGAGGCTCAAGAAATATAACGGGTTTATTGGTCTTCCTGGCATACTCGATTTCTTTTGCCGTTGACTCACCGATATATCCTCCGGGGTTTATGACGAAGATCTCGTCTGCCATATCAATCTTACGCAGATGCATGTCGTCGAGCATCTCCTTGGTGCCCTCATCCCATACCTCATTGTCTCCCGAGTGTCCGAAAAGACCGACACTTATTATTAAGTTTCCTTCGAGGGTGAGACGTTTCTGTTCGGCAGTGAACTCGTCCCTGAACCTTGTGCTTCCGCAGAGAGTGATTACTTTGTATCTCGCCATACCCAAAGATATGGAAAATAACAGATAAATGAATAAGTCATTTACATGCTCTCCTTATACTCTTTCAGCAGCGACTGGAAGATCTCCTTAACGGATGAAATTTTTGTGGCCCTGAAAGCGTTTGAGCCCGCAAAAGCGAAGCCATTTTCAAAATTCCCCCTCAATGCACTGATAAGCGCAACTATAATGCAATAGGGGCTTTTATCAATGTTGCAGGTCTGGATACATTTAAACGGACATTTCTTTGGATGTCTTTTTCCGTCTTTCACTTTCCGGATAAAATTCGAAAATATTGCCCTGCCGGGCATGCCGACAGGACTTTTTATTATTTCAATATCCTTTTCCTCTGCATCAATATATGACTGTTTGAAACCTGGCGAGGCATCGCATTCATTGGTTGTAACGAACCTGGTGCCCATCTGAACACCAGATGCTCCAAGCTTCATAATATTGTTGATGTCACCGCCTGTATAAATACCACCTGCTGCGATAAGAGGGATAGGATGATTATATTTTTCTTCAAAAGGTTTCAGTTCGTTGATTATTTGCTGAACGAGCTTCTCAAGGGAATAATCACTATCCCCGATCTCTTCTTCCTTAAATCCCAGGTGCCCGCCTGCCTTAGGTCCTTCAACTATCACAGCATCAGGAAGGTAATCGTAGTTAGATTTCCACTTGTCACATATTATCCTTACCGCCCTGGCCGATGAGACTATTGGTATTAGCTTCGTAATACTCTCTTTATTCAGGAAGGAGGGCAGGTTAAGCGGAAGCCCGGCGCCTGCAATTATTATATCTGCTTTTGCCGATATGGCAGTCTTTACCATATCTGCAAAATTTGTCATGGCAACCATTACATTGACACCAATTACGCCAAGCGTTTTTTCCCTGGCTTTTCTTATCTCCTCCCTGAGTCCGTATATGCTGGCATCAAGGAAGTTAGCGGAGAATTTTTTGTATAGCAGCCCGAGTCCGGCACTTGATATCACTCCTACTCCGCCCTCGTTTGCCACGGCAGCAGCCAGGCCGGAAAGTGATATACCCACCCCCATGCCTCCCTGTATGACAGGGACTGCAATTGTAAGATTTCCTATTTGTAATGATTTCATTTGATCCTTACGTATTTTGTGTATTCCGGCCTGACCATTTATAATACCT
>CAYRQY010000235.1:0-4343 GCA_964426435.1 uncultured Rikenellaceae bacterium
TTGTGAAATCAAACCTCTACAGCTTTATCAGGCATCCGCTTTATTCATCCCTGCTACTTATTGGAACAGGGATCATGTTTAAAAATCCGGAGCCGCCGCAACTGGTTTTTGGCCTTGTTAACCTGATCGCCATCTACTTTACCGCAAAGACTGAGGAAAAGGAAATGATAATGAAATTCGGGGAGGAATATTCAAATTACATGAGGGAGACGAAGATGTTCATTCCGTTTGTTATTTGAACTTTACCATCATTTTCTGTCTATTTGATCAACGACATGAACTTTTCCTGTAAATTCTTGTTATTTTCAAAACAATAAATCACAAAGATGAAAAGAAGAGAATTGATCCAAAAAGTTCTGATAGGTGGAACAACTGTAATATTATTACCATCAGCTATCTGCAGCTGCTCCAAAAATGACGATCCGGATCCGGGTCCGGGCGGAGGAGGCACCCCACCCAAAACAATTACCATCGATCTGACGAGTCCCACATACGCCGCACTCAATACAGCCGGAGGACAGGTTATCGTTCAGAATATAGTCGTTGCAAATGTCGGCAGTGATATTTTTATTGCCCTGTCAAGTGTGTGCACTCATGAAGGCGGCACGGTGGTTTACAGTCTGGCCTCAAATAAATTTATATGCCAGACACACTTTTCCGAGTTTTCAAACACCGGAGGTGTTCTCAAGGGCCCTGCCACAACCGGATTAAAGTCCTATACCATAACAAAATCGGGTAATACACTTACTATCACCCTGTAAACGGATCTTAATCTTTAGGCTCCGGCTAAATGATCATGATTGATTTAAATCCGGGCTAAGGATTTCTATTTCACAAGCCGGGCAGAAGTGGTTGTCTCCATCGAGAGGGGGAAAGTCATCTGTCCGGATATATCAATCGTTCCCTTCAGCTTCGCGGAAATATCCTGTTCGATAAAGTAACCTTCCTTTAATGCAAACAGCAGGGTTGATTTTCCCTCAAATGTCCCCGATGTTGAGACCTGCATTCCCTGGGTTTCGGTTCTCATTGTTTGTGTTCCGGTAATATCCGAGGTTATTCTGGCACACTCATAACCATCAACTGTTACTATTCCTTCAAACTTATTTACCGATTGTGTGATCGTTCTCATCGACATGGTTGCGGTGCCGGTTGTTGTTGTATCGGCCGAATTCCATGTCTCTCCCGGTTTAATCGGATTCAACGGCAGATCAGGAAAGAAATCGATTATCGTCTGGGATGCATTCGTTTCTCCGCTGCCCTCGACAACATAGACAAGCTTTTCAGCCTCTGATATATCAGTTCCCTTGCCCTGTGGCGAAATGGTTATATTAATAACACTGCCCCTTACAGAGTTCACGGATCCGCCGCCAAAACCCTGTGGTGAGTCAATGGTCTGACCGATAGTATCAATTCTTACTTCAAGCTTAAGTGCATCATCTGTCAAACCGGTTCTTTTAATACTGCAGCCAAAACCTGTATTCACGTTAACCTGCATATACTGCCCCTGAACGTCCATAATCTGAACGATCCTGCTATTCTTGATATATCTTACATAATCGCCCGGCGGATAATTGTAAGCAAGCTTCACCGCACCTTTCTGCTGAACCGGATCCGATTCACTACCAATGTATCCTGCTGAAATAAAAACAGTTAAAACAGTAATCAGGGATACTGTCATTAATAAACCATAAATTTTTGCTTTCATTTTTCCAGATAAAATTGAATAAACATATAAAGTTACTCAATAGTGCTGAATTAAGGGAGATGAGGGATGACTTTTTTACAATGACACAATACACGATATAATCCAGAATCCTGATTTCAGGTCCTCTGGCATCTGATCAGAATATGGCAGCGCGGAGGTGAGGAGAGCCGGACTATTTCAGGACTGTTACTTCCAGGGTTCCTCCTATACCTGCCTTATCATCCTTAATAATCACAACCGCCTGTATATCTGAATTCTGTAATACCACTTTTGTGATATCCTCAACCATCTCCGGGCTTTTCACCATATTGCAGGCTGCTGTTGCCCATGCATCAGCCAGAGCTCCTGAGCGGCAGGCGATTGTACATGCATCGGCAACTCCAAAGCTGAGGGAATGCCCTACGGTACCAGATGAGCAGCAGACTGAAAGCGGAGTCTGTTCAGGTTTAATCTCAAGTCCAAGCTTGCCTGAAAGCGGCGAGGAGCCTGCATAAACCGACACAGTTACCGGCGATGAGATTTTCATAAAAACATCACCGCCATTCTCAACGATAACTTCATCAAATCCGAATTCAGAAACCAGGTCATTAAAGACATGCTCAGCCATTGCACCGGCAACACTGCTCATTGGTCCCGTACCGGCCTTGCCAGATGCTTCATACATCTCACTGATGATAAGGTTACTTATATCAACGGGAGGATTAAGCGGGGAGAGCGAATGGAGAAACTCGGGGTAATCACCGATATGTTTCTCCAGTATCTCCCGGTAGAACTTAATTCTTTTTTTTGCAAGCATCTCAACATCAAGCTCGTACATCCCGGCACTGACTGCTATCCAAAGATCTGTTTCCAGGTGGGCCGCCGTAAAGGATCTCCAGCGGTCGTTACCCATCGATCCCCGGTAGAGTCTTGGCTGGTATGACGGTTTCTCAGTCAATGTCGATAGCGAAAAGATTGAGCGGGCACGACCGCAGGCATAATTCGCAGATAACACATTTTTCCGGTTCAAAGACCAGCTCTGCTGTTTGCCTGTTCATTGTAAGTGCGCCGGCGAAGCAGACAGCTGTGCATGCCCCGCAATGGATGCAGAGGTCTTCCCTGCAGTGGATTTTCTTTGCAATCGGCTCACATTCCACGTTCTGCTGGCGTATGTATTGCATACCCTCTTTGAGCACCTTTGGCGGAGCAGTCATCTCCATGACCAGGCGGCCTATCTTTCCGGGTGAAACATCAGCTTTCACGATGTTCACCATGATATCATACTTCTTTATCAGGTTGTATGTGATTGGCTCCCCCGTCGCATCAGGAGGGAAGGTAAGTACAAATCGTTTGCTTGTCATCGTTATATACTTTTTGTTTTTTCTCAAAGTCTTATTTCCAGCTTATTCAGTCCTGTTGTCTTATTGAAGAGAGCCACCGGTTCGGTTAGGAGGAAACGACCTTCTGATATTTCCTTTTTCAGAATATCAGCTATCTCTCTTGCCACCTTAACACTTGAAAGAGGGGCTGTTCTTATCTTTCTGCCGTTAAGTGATATCTCCCCTGAGAAGAGTGATTCATAGTCTGTTTTTCCCAGGATCTCAAAATTACCTGAACCATAATCGATTATGTTCGTTTCTATCTGGCTGTTGCGTATTGTGAGCCTTCTGGCAATATCCTCGTCGATAACAGGCACGGGGATGCCCAAACCGACAAAGAGTGAGACTCCGTATTTCTCGAAATAAGCAGCTTTAATGAAACGGGTGCTCATTTGTTTCGCATCTCCTATAAGTGCGAGAGTTGCAGCGTTCCCCACGGGAACACCGTGCTCATTCAGCGGCTTGCCGGTGTTGAACTGCGTGCCGTTCCAGGCGACGAAGCCCTGGGTGCCTCCCATGAAGATACGTGTCCCTATACCGATGGTCCTTAGACCAGGATCGTTAAGAAGAGGGCTCAGTTCTCCGGATGTAGAGAAATTGGCATTTCCAAAAAGAGGCAGCAGTGTTCCCATATATGTGAACTTCATCTTCGGGGTGCTGTTCACCGCCACGTTATAGTTCTGGTAAGCATTGCGGGGGTTGAACATAATGAACTCATTGACTGAGTTTTTGTTTATGAATGTTTTTATCTCCGTTCTCGGGTAGCAGTCAGTGCCCTTGGCTGAAGCCTGGAGAAGAACATCCCTGCCTTCAATAAGATCCTCAATAACGTGAGCTCCCCCGTATGAATCGTACGGCATTGCTGTTTCCGTAGCGCCGATGTATGCATCAACTGCTGCAACGCCCCCGTATGCCGGAACGTTGTTAAGTGTTAGCTTTTCCATGCGCATAGGCGGAGAGGAATGACCGAAGTTTATGAATGCTCCTGAGGAACACATCGGGCCGAATGTGGCAGTAGTGACCACGTCTACCTTCTTTAATATTTCCCCGGGAGAGATTTCTCTTCCCATTGCCGATACTTCTTCGGCTGTCAGTACCACGGCTTTGCCGTTCCTGATCTTTTCATTGATCTCCTCAATGCTTCTTTTCTGTGACATACGTATAAAATTAAGTGTTCATAAAGCACTCATTCAGCAGTCTTTGTTACTGACATAAAACTTTTTACGGCTTTGTGCTGTTCGCAAAAACTTCAATTTATAATTCCCTTTCCGGGTAGGTTT
>CAYRQY010000236.1:0-4312 GCA_964426435.1 uncultured Rikenellaceae bacterium
GTTGCGCGTCGTATCAGATCCATCTGCCAGAGCCTCTCCTGGGCTGAAACAAAGCCGGTCGCAAAATAGAGATCGTGCTCATTCAAAGCGTAAATATGGGGCATTCCCCTTTCATCGCGGTAAACGGTAACCTCGCCGGTGAGTCCGCTCAGTTCAAGCTCACCGCTGTACTGCGGAAGGCCGCCCCGCTTGATTCCGGTTATCATGATCACTCCTGCGATCAATACAACAGCTATAAGTCCTGCCAGTGAGAACAGAATGGTTTTAAGAGTCTTCATGTTTGTCTGATTATATGACCCCTAAATTAATATTTTTCCGGAATTAACTTAAGGGTATATTTTAATGCTCTGACAGCAAACAAAGGGATTTCATCTTGAAGAGGTTTCATCCACACAAGTTACAAAATCCCTGAGATTGTACTAAACTTTTATACTTTTTTTTAGCCCTGCGGTGCAGTTTCCGCACATACCCATTTCAGGGCGCGATGAGAGAACTCTCATTCTGAAATTATTGAATACCTGACTGTTCCATATCTCCCTGAACGATTGTTCCTTCAGATCGCCCATAATGTACTCCGCGTTTTTGTCAAAACAGCATGGAACAACTCTGCCATCCCAGGTAATCACCGGATTGAGCCATATCCTTGCGCACCGCCGGGGAAGTGAGCTTCTGATCTTCCATGCACCGCCGCTCTCCTCATATCGCCTGAAACGACTATCGCCGGGCAGCCATTGCCGGTACCTGTCATTGCTGAGCACCTGCATCGACTTGAGCCGGAGTGAAGCTTTTACCCCCCTCGCGAAATTTCTTACCTCTGGTATCTGATGTTCATTTATCCTGTTTACGAGAAACTGTATCTCTACTTTCAACGGGGAATTATACTTCTTTCTTGCCTGCATGACGTTCATAATCCCTTCAATAACCCTCTCCAGATCCCCACCCCTGCGGTAAGCGGCATAGGTCTCCTGGTCCATCCCGTCGAGTGATATAACGAGCTTTGCCAGGTCTGACCTGACGAGTCTTCCTGCACTTTCCTCCGACAAGAAGTGTCCGTTGGTCGAGACAACTTTACCAAAAGAGCCGGTCACTTCCAGAAATGAGAAGAAATCGGGGTGAAGCATTGGTTCTCCCTGAAACCAGAGGTTCAGGTAAAAAAGCCAGGGATTAAGTTCAGCAATTACCCTCTTAAAGAGATCAATATTCATGAAGCCTTTCTCTCTTGTCATTATACCGGATCCGGATGGGCACTCCGGGCATCTCAGGTTGCAGTGGTTCGTGAGCTCCACGCTTACTGCAGGGGGCATTCCCGAGGCCGGCTGCCTCCCCGTTTTGACGCCCGCGAGGCAGGAATAGCCGGCAAGAATGGCATTCCGATATTTGGCAACACTTGTGATACAGGTGGAATTGATTGGGTAAAGTAAGAAAAACTATTAATACTATCCGATTAAAAGGATGAGATTCTTCGCTGCGCTCAGAATGACAGTTGAAATTTTTTACTGTTACTGATAGGGTAAAACGTTCCTGGACGGTCATAGGAATGAAACAACAACAATTTTATCGTTCAGGAAATCATTCCATATTGTCTAATTAATAAATCAATGCCATGAAATCATTCAGAAATTGCTCATTTGCCGCGGTCATTCTGCTGATGCTTTTCACTGCAGAAGCCGTTTTTGCCGGAACAGGCAAAGGATTGAACGATCAGCAGGATGTCGTCACCTACAGCGGGAAAGTAGTTGACTCTGAGAACGGTACACCTCTGATTTTTGCAACGGTTGCCGTAAAGGAGACCAATGTAGCCACTGTCACCAACATCGATGGTGAATTCAGCATCAAGATCTCGGAGAGAGAGGTTTCGAAAAACCTCGAAGTTACCTATCTGGGATACAAGAACAAGCTGGTGCCGCTTAGTGAGCTTAGGACCAACGGATACCGTAATGTCCTTTCCCTCGAACCGGCTCCCATTCCCATAAGGGAAGTGATCGTTAAACCGCTCGATCCGGAAGATATCGTGAGAAGGTCTATCGCCATGATAAGCCGGAACTATGTTAACGAACCAAACCTCATGACAGCCTTCTACAGGGAGACAATACGTAAGAACCGCACCTACGTATCGATCGGCGAAGCCGTTGTGGAGATCTTCAAGGCTCCCTACAGCAACGATTTCCGATACGATGGGGCCAGGATGTACAAAGGGAGGAAGAGCTCCGACGTCCAGAGAATGGATACAGTCCTTTTCAAGCTTCAGGGTGGTCCGGTAAGTGTCCTCCAGCTCGATATCGTCAAGAATTCTGATATCATTCTGACTTACGAAGCCATGAAGAACTACAATTACAGCCTGAGAAGCGTTGTCGAAATAGATGAAAAACCACACTATGTGATCGAATTCATGCAAAAACCCTCGGTTGACATACCACTGTTCATGGGCTATCTTTACATAGAAGTTGATTCATACGCTCTTACTGAGGCTGAATTTGGTTTCAACATGGCCGACAAGGAAGCTGTGAGGGCAATCTTCATCAGGAAGAAACCGCTGGGGATGGAAGTTACTCCCGAAGTGGCCACCTACAGGGCAAAGTTCCGCGAACAGGACGGCAAATGGTATTTCACCTATTCCAGGGCTGAGGTCAGGTTCAAGGTGAACTGGAAGAGAAAACTCTTCAATACCTTCTACACAACCATGTCTGAGATCGCAATAACCGACCGTACAAGCGAAGAAGTTATTAACTTTGCCGGCAGGGAAAAGATAAGGTACACCGATATCTTCTCTGACAAGGTGAGTGACTTTGCGGATCCCGATTTCTGGGGCGACTATAACGTGATTGAACCCGACCAGACCATCGAATCAGCGATCCGCAGACTCAGCAGAAGGCTGAAGTTCAGCGACAGGGAAGAAGAATAATTTAAACCGTGTAATGACCGGCGACAATGAAATAATCAGGAGGATCAGGAAAGGCGATGTGAAGGAGTTTGAGTCGCTTTTCAGATCCTCCTATGTTTCGCTGGTCAGATATGCAAAAACAATAATAAAAGATCACGACACAGCCGAGGAGATTGTCCAGGACCTATTTTTCCGGCTGTGGCAGGATAAAGAAAAAATAAACATAGCCAGTTCTTTGAACGGGTACCTGTTCAGGGCAGTCTATAACCGCTGCCTTCACCTGATAAGTCACAGGAAGATAGTGGAGAAGCACGTCCGGGAAACAACGTCGGAACAGTCATCAGGACCTGAAGATCCGTCGGACATTCTTCATTACCGCGACCTTCAGAACAGAATTGCCACAATTCTCGGGCGCTTACCCGAAAGGTGCGGAAGGATATTCTGCATGAACAGGTTTGAGGGACTGAAGTACGCTGAGATTGCCGAAAAGCTTTCGGTATCGGTCAAGACTGTAGAGGCCAGTATGGGAAAGGCGCTAAGGGAATTTCGGAAAGAACTCGATGAAAGATATTAATGATATGAGAAAAAAGGATGAATTAACCGGCAAGGAGTGGGAAGAGCTTGCATCCCTCCTCTCGGATGAAAAAGACGGGAGATCAGAAGTGCTCGGCCGCTTCCTGGCAGGTGATGATCGCGATACGGAAAAACTCTGGAAAGGACTCAAAGTGATGGATGATGATAAGGAAATCGATGTTGACCGGGCCTGGAACACTCTCTGGTCAAGGCTTAACGAAAAGGGTCTCGTTAAAACCGGATCCGAAAGAAAGGGTTTACTTCTAAGAATTCCTCTGATCAGGGTCGCCGCCACCCTTCTTTTACTGCTGGGCATAGGCTCAGGCCTTCTTTACATGAACAACAGGGGGATCTTTACCAGGACAATAACCGTTGCCGCGGGAGATGACCTGCAAAATGTCAGGGTCGCTCTTCCCGATGGAAGCACAATCTTCCTTAACCGTAATACAAAGGTTACCTACAACAAGGATTTTGATCGGCAAGGCAGGAAAGTGACCCTTTCGGGGGAGGCTTTCTTTGATATTGTTCCTGACGAAACCAGTCCCTTTACCGTTGATGCCGGTAACGCAAGCATAACAGTACTCGGCACATCATTCAGCGTGCTGACAAGCAACGACAATTCGGAGGTAGAGGTTTACGTGCAAACCGGGAAAGTACTGCTTTCCGGCAACTCCGGTGACAATAACCTTGTTGTCGATCCCGGTTACATAGCAACGGTCGGTACCGGACAGATAGAAAGCAAGCTTAACACAGATCCCAACTACCTTTCGTGGAATACCGGAAGACTTGTATATACAGACCAGAAGCTCAGCAATGTCTTTGCCGACCTGAAGAAAGTATACGGGATCGGGATAATTG
>CAYRQY010000237.1:0-4286 GCA_964426435.1 uncultured Rikenellaceae bacterium
TTCGGGTAATTGATGCCATGGGCGCCGTGAAATGAGACATGCTGGTTCGTCAGGAATATACCAGCCTGTCAGCAAAACGGCGGAGGATCTTTTCCGACTCTTCCGGTTCCTCGGCAAAACCCATATGTCCGGAATCATTTAAAACAACCACCTCAGCGTTGGATGGAAGAACAACTCTTTTCTGAACCTCCTCACAGGGAATGTAACTGTCCGATTTACCAAGGATCCAGAGGCATGGAACCCTCCCCGCCTCCATAAGATCAAGCCTCGAAGGCCTTTCAATCATTCCCCTGAGGACAGCAATTATTCCCTCGCCTGGAATACCGGCTGCAATCTTCCTGGAACGGCTCAGGGAAACCGCCAGCCTTTCCCTGTTATGTTCGGCAAACATCATCGTTACATTCGGGGGATACATGATATCTTTTTTGCCGGCTTTCACAAGCTCAATCTCCCTCAGTCTCTTCTGAACTGCTTCCGGAGTGTCAGCAAAAGGATGAGAGTGGAAAAGGCAGTAACCCGAGAGATATTCAGGATATAGCCCCAGAAAGGCAAGTGCAACATATCCTCCCAGGGAGTGCCCCGTAATAAAAGTCTTACTGATTCCCTTGAAATCCATCAGATCCTTTACAACCCCTGCCATAAACTCCATTGAATGAGTCTCGCCGTAACAGTCTGATAATCCATGACCTGGCAGGTCGATGCTGATAACACGATAGTCGGATGCCAGTGCAGCCGCAAAGTCATCCCATATCTCCAGGTTTTCCAGATATCCGTGCAGTAGTATAATCACCCTTCCCTTTCCTTTTTCTGCAAAACTTATCTTTCCGTCTTTGTAACTGTGAATATTCCTCATCTGCTCAGCGATTTTTTTTCCTCATACTGTCCGTATAAAAAGTATGAGATTCTTCGATTCGGTAAGGATCTCATGCTGATTTCATTAATTATCAGTTATGTAGTGTACTTGTTTTAAAGTGTCCTTATGAACAGTACTGATGATCAAAGATATTGATATTGTAAAATATTAAACATATATTTAGTGATAGATTGGCCAAATCAGGAACCGAATCCATAAAAATCTAATAATCAATGCATAAAGTTCTATTTTCTTCTGTTTCAAAGAAGTTTGTGACAGCACTTGCCGGACTTTTTCTGTTACTGTTCCTGCCGGTTCACCTGATCATAAACCTGATGCTTCTCAGGCCGGATCCCGAGCCATTCAACAAGGCTGCCCATTTCATGGCAAGCTTTCCCGTTATCAAAATATTTGAAGTGGTTCTTATATTGTCCCTTCTGATTCACATGATTTACGGAGTTTATCTGCAGATATCCAACTGGCTTGCGAGGCCGGCAGGCTATGCAGTGAGGATAAAATCCAAAACTTCCTTCTTCTCCCGGTTCATGATATGGACCGGCGCTACGGTACTGATTTTTCTTATACTGCATTTTTTCAATTTTTATTTTATCCGTCTCGGCCTTGTACCAGGCAATCCAGAGGATTTTTACTCGGTTGCTCATGGTTTGTTCAGCATCCCGCTGTACAATTATATATATCTGGCATGTTTTGCACTTCTCGGACTGCATCTCTATCATGCATTTTCGTCGGCATTTCAGACGCTGGGACTTAATCACCGTATCTGGACACCGGTTGTAAATGTCGTTGCGGTGGTATATGCAGTGGTTATACCTCTTGGCTTTAGTTTCATCTCAGTAACAATCTGGCTGTTCAGATAGAAAATACTTACTCCATGGCAGAACTGAATTCAAAAATACCTGATGGTCCGCTGGCTGAAAAATGGACAAAATACAAATCATCGGTAAAGCTTGTCAACCCGGCCAACAGGAAGAGGCTGGATATAATTGTTGTAGGCACCGGGCTGGCTGGCGCCAGCGCTGCCTCCTCCCTTGGTGAACTTGGTTACAATGTGAAGAACTTCTGTTATCAGGATTCTCCGCGGAGGGCTCATTCGGTCGCTGCCCAGGGGGGCATCAATGCGGCAAAGAATTACCAGAACGACGGCGACAGTACCTGGCGCCTCTTTCACGATATGATCAAGGGAGGTGATTACCGGGCACGCGAAGCAAACGTATACAGGGTTGCGGAAGTTAGCAATGCAGTGATCGATCACTACACTGCCCTGGGAGTTCCCTTTGCCAGAGATTACGGAGGCACCCTCGACACAAGATCGTTCGGCGGGGTTCAGGTATCAAGGACCTTCTACGCAAAGGGACAGACAGGCCAGCAGTGCCTGCTTGGCTCCTATTCTTCCCTCAGCCGCCAGATAAAAAAAGGGAGCGTAACAATGTATCCCAGGCGTGAAATGCTTGATCTGGTAGTCGTCGACGGCAGGGCAAGGGGGATAATCACCAGAAACCTTATAACAGGTGAGATTGAAAGACATGCTGCTCACGCTGTTGTCCTTGCAACAGGAGGGTACGGCACCATCTACTACCTCTCAACCCTGGCAGTCAACTCAAACGCCAGTGCAGCCTGGAAGGCTCACAAAAAGGGAGCTTTCTTTGCAAACCCCAGCTTCGTGCAGATACACCCCACCTGCGTTCCCCAGTTGAATGAGTTCCAGTCGAAGCTGACACTTATGTCGGAATCGCTGCGCAACGACGGGAGGGTATGGGTGCCGAAACAGAAAGGCGACAAGCGTCCTGCAAACGAGATACCCGAAGAGGAAAGGGACTACTTCCTCGAGAGAAGGTACCCGGCGTTCGGCAACCTTGTGCCAAGGGATGTTGCATCAAGAGCCGCCAAGGAGCGGTGCGATGCAGGTTACGGTGTGGGCGAAACCGGACTGGCAGTAAACCTCGACTTCAGGGATGCAATAAACAGGCAGGGCCGGAAGGCTATCGAGAACAAATACGGCAACCTCTTCGAGATGTACAAAACAATCACAGGTAAGGATCCTTACGGGGAGCCCATGCGTATATACCCTGCCGGACACTACACCATGGGAGGGCTTTGGGTTGATTACGAGCTTATGACGACTATACCCGGGCTCTATGCGATCGGTGAGGCTAACTTTTCAGACCATGGGGCAAACCGCCTTGGAGCCAGTTCGCTGATGCAGGCAGCCGCCGATGGCTATTTCATACTCCCCAATACCATAAGCAATTACCTTGCCGACCAGATTCGTGTTCCGAAGATATCTGCCGATACCCCCGAATTTGATGAGGCAGAAAAAGCTGCCCGGGACCGTCTCGCCGGGCTGATCTCCATAAATGGCACAAAAACAGCATCTTCGTTTCATAAGCGCCTGGGAAAAATAATGTGGGACTATTGCGGAATGAGCAGGAATGAGGAGGGTCTCAGGAAGGCTTCGCATATGATAAAAGAGCTGAGGGAGGAATTCAGGAAGGATCTGAAAGTGTCCGGAACCCCCGATGAATTAAACATGGAGCTTGAAAAGGCAGGCAGAGTGGCCGATTACTTCGAGCTGGCCGAGCTCCTGGTGACCGATGCACTCAGCCGTAAGGAATCGTGCGGCGCCCATTTCAGGGAAGAGTACCAGACCCCCGATGGTGAAGCTCAGCGGAACGACGAGGAGTTTACCTACGTAGCAGCATGGGAATATGGCGGTGAAGGAAAACCTCATATCCTTCATCGTGAAGAACTTAAATTTGAGGAGGTGGAGATGAAAGTAAGGTCGTATAAATAGTCATGCAAGTCCTGGGACTACAGGACTGCACGACTGAACGACTGCACGACTGCACGACTGCAGGACTGCACGAATGGACCTGCAAGACATAATTACTGAAAGTAAAATCTTATGAAACTAACATTAAAAATCTGGCGTCAGAAGAATGCAAAGGCAAAAGGCACCTTCGCAACATACAAAGTTGAGGAGATCTCGCCTGAAATGTCTTTTCTCGAGATGCTTGACGCCCTTAACCAGAAGCTAGTTGAAGAAGGCAAGGACCCCGTGGCGTTTGACCACGACTGCAGGGAAGGTATATGCGGGTCATGCGGAATGTATATAAACGGGCATCCTCACGGCCCCGTACCGGCCATAACAACCTGCCACCTGTCGATGAGGCATTTCAGCGACGGCGAAACAATATGGATAGAGCCATGGCGGGCAAAACCGTTCCCTGTGATAAAGGATCTTATTGTCGACCGGAGCGCGTTTGACAAGATTCAGAGTGCCGGCGGCTTTATTTCAGTTAATGCGGGTGCAGCTCCCGAAGCTAACAGCATCCCTGTAAAGAAGAAATGTTCAGATGATGCTTTCGATTCTTCAATCTGCATAGGATGCGGAGCCTGTGTGGCAGCCTGTAAG
>CAYRQY010000238.1:0-4272 GCA_964426435.1 uncultured Rikenellaceae bacterium
ATCTGTATGGAAAAATTCAGGTTGATGAGCGCTCCCTGCGGTCACAGTCCGCTCATTTTCCCGGACGCATCGAGCAGCTAATGATCAATGTGACCGGAGAAACGGTAAGAAAGGGGCAGCTTTTAGCCAGGATTTATTCTCCCGAAATCATAACAGCTCAGAAGGAGCTTATCGAGGCGCTGAAGCTTGGCAACAAATATCCGGAGCTTGCCGAAGCATCCAGGGAAAAGCTGAGAAACCTTAAACTGACTGAAGAGCAGATAAGAGGTATCGAGAATACAGGAAATGTTACCTCTGTTTTTGAGATCTTTGCCAATACATCCGGAATTGTACTGAACAGGAGAGTAAGTGAAGGTGACTATATTGCCAGGGGAGCGATCCTGTTCGACATAGCGGATTTATCAGCGGTCTGGGGTGTGTTTGATGCTTATGAGTCTGATCTGCCATGGATCTCACTGCATCAGAGCCTGGAATTCACCACCGGCGCTATTCCCGGGAAAACATTTAAAGGCAAAGTGTCGTTCATCAATCCTGTTATTAACCCTGCGACACGGACCGCTCAGGTCAGGGTTGACATGAATAATCCCGGCTTGCAGTTAAAGCCCGAAATGTTCATTAACGGGACCCTCCATTCATCTTTAAACGGAGGTGGCGGGGATCTGGTTATTCCTCATTCGGCTGTACTCTGGACAGGAAGACGGTCTGTAGTATATGTAAGAATGCCGGAAAGCGTACATCCTTCATTTAAAATGCGTGAAATCACTCTTGGAGCCTCAATGAAGGATACATACACAGTGATTGACGGGCTCGCTGAAGGAGAAGAAATTGTCGTCAACGGAACATTCAGTGTGGATGCCGCAGCTCAGCTTGCCGGGAAGCCCAGCATGATGAACCCCTCCGCCTTGCAGATGACTTCAGGACACATCCATAACGGACCCGATATGACAGGACCTGGTGAGAGATCTTCTGATGCAAGCCTCACACACATTTCTTTCGGTGTTTCCGGTAACTGTGAAATGTGTAAAGAGAGAATTGAAAAAGCAGCCCTGTCGGTTAAAGGTGTCAGAAGTGCCTTCTGGGACATTAACACGAAGAGAGTGCATATCGACTATGTTAGCACAGAGGTCCAGGCTGAGTCAATACACAGGGCAATTGCGGCATCGGGGCACGACACTGAATTGATCAGGGCCGATGATAAGGTCTATAAATCACTGCCGGAGTGTTGTCTCTACAGGGACAGATAAATATGAAACTTGAATTTCTCATTAATGATTAGAACACCAGTAATAATCCCAGCCTCGGGTGGTCATTAAATAAAATCAGAAAATGGAAAGTAGACTTGAAAAATTAAAAGAGATAATGCAGAAATACAGCAGTGCTGTTATTGCATTTTCCGGAGGGGTTGACAGTACATTTCTTGCCAGGGTGGCAAAAGATGTTTATGGCGACAAACTGCTTTTAGTCACGGCTACATCAAGCACATACCCTTTTTATGAACTTGAGGAGGCGAAATCGCTGGCTGAACTGCTTGAGATCAGGCACAGGATCATCGTTTCGGAAGAGCTTGAGATACCCGGTTATTCCGACAATCCTCCTGACCGGTGCTATTACTGTAAGAACGAATTGTTTACAAAGATCAAATATATAGCAGATATTGAAGGCTATGACGCTGTATTTGATGGCAGTAACGCTGATGATCTCAATGACTTCCGCCCCGGAATGAAAGCAAAGAAGGAACTGGGTGTGATCTCACCACTAGCTGAAACCGGCTTTACCAAGAATGATATCAGGTATTTCTCTTCAAAATTCAATCTGCCGACTGCAACAAAACAGTCTTACGCCTGCCTTGCTTCGAGGTTTCCCTACGGGGAGAAGATCACGAAGGAGAAGCTCGACAGGGTTGGCGAAGCCGAATTCGAGGTAAGAAAGCTGGGGTTCACGCAATTCAGGATCCGAAGCCATGAGAATCTAGCACGGCTTGAATTTATCTCGTCAGAGATGGCACTGGCCTGGGAGAAAAGAACAGAGCTTTCGGATATATGCAAAAAATCAGGATTCAGTTACGTCACTATCGATCTTGCGGGTTACAGAACAGGTTCGATGAATGAAGTGCTTACAGAAAAAGAAAAGGGAGCCTCCCTGTAAATAAAGCATCCTGAAACTGTTAATACCTGTTATCTGTCTGTCTATTTATCTGTCTATCATATCATTACGGCATTATCCCCAATACTGACAAATAAATTTACCTTTTATGCTATCGTTTCTATAGTTTTAATTATATTTGCAGCTCGATTCAGACTATTCTGCAATTATATGAAGTAATGGCTTGTTACTTTTCCAATAGAAACTTCAGTCTGCAGCACACGCCTATGTGCATGTGCCGGTAAAATCCTTTTCCTTAAAAGTCGTTTGTGATCTCGCCGTAGCCCGACGATGAAAGGATTTTATAATAACGGCACATCATTAATCTTCAATCGTCTTAATTATGGAAAACAGAGATCTCAGATTCGAGACATTACAGCTGCATGCAGGTCATCAGCCTGACAGCGAAACATTATCCAGGGCAGTACCACTTTACCAGACTACATCATATGTATTCAGGAACACTCAGCATGCTGCAAACCTTTTCAGCCTGGCAGAACCAGGCAACATCTATACCAGGATGAACAACCCCACAACCGAAGTCCTAGAAAAAAGAGTTGCCGCCCTTGAGGGAGGCGCAGCTGCGCTGGCCGTTTCTTCGGGACATGCGGCGCAGTTTATTGCCCTGACTACGATTCTCAGGCAAGGTGAGAATTTTGTAAGTTCACCATTTCTGTATGGGGGATCATATAATCAGTTTAAAGTCACCTTCCCAAACTTTGGCATAGAATGCCGGTTTGCCAGGGACCTTCATCCTGGTTCATTCGAAAGCCTTATCGATGATAATACGAAAGCCATCTATGTGGAGACCATCGGTAATCCTGGTTTTGATATACCTGATTTCGAAGCATTTGCATTACTCGCACAAAAACATGGATTGCCACTTGTTGTTGACAATACATTTGGTGCCTGCGGTTATCTTTGTCGCCCTATAGAATATGGTGCAAACATTGTTGTGGAATCCGCCACAAAATGGATAGGAGGACATGGTACCAGTATTGGAGGTATAATTGTTGACGGCGGAAATTTCAACTGGTCGAACGGAAAATTTCAGGTATTTACACAGCCCTCGGAAGGTTACCACGGACTTGTATTTAGTGATATATTCTCCTCTACATCCGGTGCCGGCAATATTGCTTTTATTGTCAAGGCTCGTGTCGAAGGGTTGAGGGATCTGGGTCCGGCCCTGAGCCCCTTTAACTCACTTCAGTTCCTTCAGGGACTGGAGACGCTTTCATTAAGGATGGACAGGCATGTTCAGAATACCCTTGCCCTGGCAGAATGGCTTCAGAAGCACCCGGGAGTGGAAAAGGTAAATTATCCCGGGTTGCCCGGGAACCGGTATAACACTCTGGCAAAAAAATATCTTCCAAAAGGAGCCGGAGCAGTTTTGAGCTTCGTATTAAGGGCAGAGAAACAGAAAGCCGCAAAGCTTGTTGAACACTTTGAGCTGGTAAGTCACCTCGCAAATGTGGGTGATGCAAAAACCCTGATAATACAGCCTGCTTCCACAACCCATTCCCAGCTTTCGGCAGAAGACCAGTCGGCTGCAGGGATTGAACCCGGACTCTTCAGGGTGTCGGTGGGCATCGAGCACATCGATGATATAATTAACGATTTTGAACAGGCATTCAAAAAGACTTTATTATGAGAATACTGGAATACAAAAAGTCGTTCATATCTGAAGCAGGCAGCACACTTCCTTCACTTGAGATTGCATATCACACCTACGGAACACTCAACACCAAAGCTGACAATGTTATCTGGGTCTGTCATGCCCTGACTGCCAGCTCCGATGTGGAAGCCTGGTGGCCCGGTATGGTTGGCGAAGGTCTACTTTTCGATACACGGAAGTATTTTGTGGTTTGTGCCAATGTTCTAGGATCGTGTTATGGCACAACCGGACCTGCATCAGTAAATCCTCAAACGGGCAGGCCCTGGCTCCGGGATTTTCCTCTGATAACAGTCAGAGACCTGGTAAATGTTCATGAGATATTAAGGAAACACCTTGGGATTAAGAAGATACACACTATAATAGGTGCATCTATTGGCGGCTATCAGGCCCTGGAATATAGTGTAATGTTCCCGGAATTAATCCGGAGGCTTGTTATTTTAGCCTCCGGTTCGAAG
>CAYRQY010000239.1:0-4271 GCA_964426435.1 uncultured Rikenellaceae bacterium
GCTCTTCCTGCGGGCTGGATCATAGTGGCGAATCTTCTTAAGCAGTTTGCCAATCGTATAGATATGAATGTTTTTGTATTTGCCGGGATTGCAGCCGGGGCTTTGGGTGTTGCTCTGATGACAGTAATCTTCCAGGCATACAGGGCATCTCTTATAAATCCTTCAGAAGCACTGAAAATTGAATAAAATCATGTAAATCACGTAAAGACGCCCAATTGGGCGTCTCAAAACCACAGACGCCCAAAATGGGCGTCTCTACGGAAACCACAAATAAATTATACAAACATGTTAAAAAATCTTATCAGGCACAGCATCCGGTCTTTAAGAAGGCAGCGGTCGTATATTATTATAAATATCCTTGGTCTGTCGATTGGTATAGCATGCAGCCTGCTTATAGCCCTGTATGTTATTAATGAAACGGGATATGACAAGTTCAATGAGAAGAAGGACAGGATCTTCAGAATTGTGCTCAACGGAAAGATAGGAGGGCAGGAGATAGTGGGAGCATTCACATGTGCACCGATAGGCCCGACTATGAAAAGAGAGTTTCCCGAGGTAGAAGACTTTTTGAGAATGCAGGGATGGGGTCCGATGGTTGTTGAATACAAGGACCAGAAATTCACTGATGAAAATATTATCGCTGCAGATTCATCATTTTTCAATTTCTTTTCCATACCGCTTTTAAAAGGCGATCTGTCAAACCTGCTGAATACCCCAAGAAAAGCAGTAATAACTGAATCGATGGCCAGGAAGATCTTCGGGGATGAAGATCCTATCGACAAAGCGATAAGGCTGGGAGATGATACAGCCAGATTCATAATTACGGGCCTGATGGCTGATGTCCCCGAAAAATCGCATTTTGATGCTCATATTCTGGTCTCATTCGTTACAATGCCAGGTGCAAACAGTACTTTCTGGCTGAGCAACAGCTTCAGTACTTATCTGCTCCTCAAACCCAATACAAGCTCATCAGCAGTCTCGGAAAAGATACCGCCGATGCTGGTGACATATGTAGGACCTGAGCTGCAGAGACTGATGGGCATTTCAATTGAAGATTTTGCAAATCAGGGAAACAAATACAATTATTTTCTCCAGAAACTCACTGATATTCATCTGGATCCTTCAATCCAACAGGAGTTCAAACCTGCCGCCGAACCGAAGTACCTTTATATCTTCGGTTGCATCTCGATACTTATAGTTCTTATTGCGGCCATTAATTTCATGAATCTTGCAACCGCCCAGGCAACAAGGAGGGCAAAGGAAGTAGGGATCAAAAAGGTCGGGGGATCCACGAGGGGAATGCTGATTTCTCAATTTCTTTCCGAATCATTTATCCTGGCATTTTTTGCCCTGATCCTGGCGCTTATCATCATATGGCTGACACTTCCCTATTTTAATAACCTGCTCGGAACCCAGCTTAAGCTGAACCTGCTTGCGCAGTGGTATACGATCCCCGGGTTAATCCTGTTCACAATAATTGTAGGCTTTCTCTCGGGAACATATCCTGCTTTCTTCCTTTCATCGTTCAATCCTGTTGAGGTGCTTAAGGGCACTGTAAAAGGAAGTATGAGGAACGGTGGAGTCAGAAGGGTGCTGGTGGTCTTCCAGTTTGCGGTGTCTGTTCTGCTGATTACAGCCACTTCGGTAATGTACAGGCAGATCTTCTTTATGCTCAACAAGGATGTAGGATTCAACAAGGAACAAATGCTTGTAATAAACAGGGCTCAGTCACTGGAGTCGCGGGTTGAAGCATTTAAGACCACTGTCAGGGAGATTCCGGGCGTGATTAATATATCGGCTTCGACATCCGTACCCGGCAGGATTAACAACAATAACGGATATGGTATGGAAGGCAGGAGGGAGGAATCCTTCCTTATGGTCAGCGGCTGGGTGGATTATGATTTTATTGATACATACGGAATGACACTTGCTGAGGGAAGAGACTTTGATAAAACATTTGCTACCGACCGTGATGCATGCATAATAAATGAAAATGCTGCCAGGGAGTTTGGGATCACCGATATTACTAAAACCAGGTTCATACTGCCCACCTCAGAGTCAGGAGATTACAGGTTTCTCCAGGTGATTGGGGTTGTAAGGAACTTCAATTTTGAATCGCTCCGGAATCCTATCAGACCACACATTTTTTTATGCAAGGGAGATGAAAACCTGTGGGGATATGTAACGGTGAAACTCTCTGCGCAGAACTATCAGAATACCATTGGTGAAATTGAAAACAGGTGGAAACAATTCACCTCTAATGCCCCTATGCAGTATTACTTTGTTGATGAAGATTTTGAGCAGATGTACCGGCAGGAAAAACAAAATGCACAGCTTGCAGTGATATTTTCGGTCCTCGCAATTTTTATTGCGGCCCTGGGGATGTTTGGGCTTACCTCTTTTACAGTGGAACATCGCACAAAGGAAATCGGAGTGAGAAAAGCCATGGGATCATCAGTAGCCGGGATATATTTCGTTATTTCCAGGGAGATTATCACGCTTGTCACCATCTCCGCCCTGATATCATGGCCGGCAGTATATTTCATCGCAAAAAAATGGCTGGAAAACTTCTATTACAGAATCGATCCGGGGGTTTTCAGCTTCCTGACCGGCCTGCTTATTGCACTCGGAGTAGCGCTTGCCACTATAAGTTACAGGATACTTAAAGCTGCAGCCATCAATCCTGCCCGGTCGCTCAAGTACGAATAGGGGTGATTTGCTGGTTAATACATTTTGTTTATGAGTTGTCCTATCTCATCCCTTTTCCTGAGCGGAAAGGTGAAGTTCCTGCCATCTCTGGTAACAACATTCAATCCTTTTACTGAAAAGATTCCGTTACCGAAGAAAATCACTTCAAGAATATTATCGAACAGGATCTCAAGATTGAACCTGTCCATCTCCTCTTTCAGGGTCCTGAAATAGATCCGCTGGTTTGTTATGATAAGCTTTCCGTCGACCCTTAAATTATCGACAACCTGGTTTGTATCACCTGCTTTCAGGACAACCTCGTTTGGATATAGTTTTACTGTCATGGCAGTGCAATTTTATTAAAAGACGTCAGCAGCGTCTGAATGTTGCAGATATCTCAAGGATATTTTTCCGGATTAAGGAATGAAAGAATGAAAGAATAATTGGTGAAGTGTCTAATATTTTGACAAAAATCATAAATTAGCAACATAATATTCATGCCATGATAAGGGGAACACTGTTAATTGTTGTGCAGGATGCCGCTGACAGGAACTCACTCAAACAGATGCTGTCGGGGGAAATAGAAAAGATACTTGTTATTGCCGGTCCGGAAAGGATCGATGAAGTTCTAAGGAAATCCCAGGTTGATATAGTCATTCTGGGGATGAACTTCCGGGCTGAGGTCAGAACAGGTAACGAAGGTTTGTTCTGGCTGGGAGAGATCAACCGGACCGACGACACCATAAGTGTGGTAATGATGGGCGACAGCGGGGATACAGAATTGGCTGTAAATGCAATACGTAACGGTGCCGTGGATTACCTCCGTAAACCCTGGGATAAAGCAAAATTGCTTGTGGCAATAAATGTGGCGTGGAATCAGAGGAACTCGAAGATTGAAGCTTGCAGGCTGAAGATGGGTAACCTGCATCTGAAGGAGGAGATAAACAAGGGTGGTGAGAGGCTGGTCCTTGGTGCTTCGCCGACAATGATCAATGTGATGAATATTGTGAGAAAGGTGGCTGCAACAGATGCCAATGTTCTGATAACCGGCGAGAACGGGACCGGCAAAGAGATGGTGGCCAGGGAGATTCACCGTTTATCTGCGCGGGCGGAGGAGTTGATGGTATGTGTCGATATGGGATCCATTACGGAAACACTCTTCGAAAGCGAATTGTTTGGTCATGCCAGGGGTGCATTTACCGATGCGAGGGAAGAGCGGGTTGGTAAATTTGAGCTTGCTGAAAATGGAACAATTTTCCTGGATGAAATAGGAAACATTTCGCTGCAGTCGCAGGCCAAGCTTCTGAGCGTACTGCAGAACAGGCATGTTGTAAGGGTGGGCTCCAACAGGATAATACCTTTGAATATCAGGCTTATTTGTGCTTCGAACCGCGACCTGGCAAGCATGTTGAGGGAAGGCAGTTTCCGGGAGGATCTTTACTACAGGATCAATACAATTATGATAGAAGTGCCGCCTTTGCGCGACAGAGTGGATGATATACCTATTTTGGCAGGCTATTTTCTGAAGATCCACAGCGGGAAATACGGGAGGCACGACTTGAAGTTAAGCACACCCGCACTTG
>CAYRQY010000240.1:0-4260 GCA_964426435.1 uncultured Rikenellaceae bacterium
CAAAAGCAATAAGGAGTTTTTTTCATACTGTTACACTGTTAGTTAGTTAATAATAGTTAGATATTAGGATTGATATTTGGTTGTTCAAGGTTCAAGGTTCAAGGTTCGAGGTTCGAGGTTCAACGTGCTGGTTTCTTGTTACCGATTACCGATTAAAGTCTTCTGGTCATTCAAATTATCTGTTAACAACGAACACTTACCCGCACTTTAATGAATAAATGCGTAGTAAGTGTAAATCTTACACTCAAAAATCTGTTTTCTTACCTGGTTACTGATTCAATATTTGTCCGGCTTAGGTTAGTTTTGTTATAAGTTAGGGTTATAAAGTGATGCAATATAGTAAATGGGTAATAAAAAAGCAAATTTGTTTACCGGTTTTATAAATTTTATTGTAACAAAGCCGTCAGGGAGTAAAATCGTCTGTTTCAAAATTACCCGTCTTGTAATCATACTCGCAAACCACCCTGAATCCTACATGAAAGCAATCGGAGTACCACCAGATGCTTTTGGGTATCTGGGGATCCGTCCGGAGCCACGCTTCTGTCCTGGTGTAATCGCGGGCGGCAGCCCTGAGCTGGCCGGCCGAATTCAGGAACGACCCTCCCCTTACTACCCGCTCTTCTCCGCTCTCAGGTCCCCTGGGATTCCTCACAGTTCCCTCGTCGTACAAAGAATATGCATCGGGCGCGTACCAGTCGGAACAGAATTCAGCCACATTGCCAAGCATATTTTTAAGCCCGAATGGATTAGGCTTTACCATATCGGGTGTCTGGGTTTTCGAAGGACTGTTTTCCTGGTAGATAATAAATGAATTAATTACTGTTGTATCGTTTTTTGACAGCCTGGCCCTGAGTCCGCTCCTTTCAAATCTGTTGGGATCGCCCGGGAAGAAATAGGGTCCTGTCGTTCCTCCCCTGCATGCGTATTCCCATTCCGCTTCGGTCGGAAGCCTGTAGGTTTTTCCGGTCACCTGCGAAAGCCATCGGCAGTATGTTTCGGCTGCATGAAATGTAAAGGAGATTGCCGGCCTCTGTCCCATACCCCATCCCTGGTCCGGCTGACCGTAGGGCGGAGTGGCTCCTGAAATAGCATCGAGCTCGCCCGCCTCCTGGCTTCTCAGACCCTCGGTGTCGGTAGAACGGCCCTCTGCGGCAGTCTGAACATAGAAGGCAAGGTATTCATCCCAGGTCACTTCAATTTCGGCCATAAAGAAAGGACTCAGCTCCACCTCGATCCTGGGACCTTCATTACTCCTTCTGAAGGGTTCATCGAGAGGACTGCCCATCGTGAAGGTCCCGCCCGGGACAGCAATCATATTAAAGCTAACTGACGATCCCGGTATCTGCTCGGTAAACGATTCGAACTCCGTTACCGGTGTAGGCTTGTTAAATATCTCCTTCGCCGCAGCCGAAACCAGTCCGAAAGTTGAACTTGTCCCATGAGTATACCCTTCAATATAATGCCCTGCGTTTAAATGGCAGTTTATGCAATGAAGATCAGGTGTTTTTTTCGTTCTTGTATAGTAGAGATGCGCATCTTCGCCCTCTTTCGTCAGCGTCAGCGGGAAAAGATTCTCATGACAATGGATGCAGCTCGATTCAAATACATGCCCGCGGGCAATATCCAGCCTCGATTTCGCCTCCCAGTCGAAAGATTCCGGATCCTTAAAAAGGTAGCCATAGAGGTCACGTAAGCCCGTGGTGGTCTTTGCCCACAGATAGCCTTCCCCCTTTGGCGGAAGATGACACTCCGCACACCCGACACGAACACCCGACCTTGTCTCATAATGCACCGATCTCTTCCAGTCGTTGTCGGCCTGTGGATGAATATGGCACGAAACACAGAATTCGTTTGTGGATGTATAATTAATAAACTTTCCCGCTCCGAGGATAAAGAGCATTCCGACAACCAGTCCCGGCAGGAACCAGATAAGTATCTTCTTCTTCATATCTTCAAAAAAACGGGATTAAGATAGAAAAATATATAATATGGGATTATGGGATTAAATCATTTTTACGAAACCATGGATAATATTAATTGTATTTTTACAAAATATATCGAAATAAGGTAATTCCCCATGAAACGAACATTAATAACAGGGCTTGCCCTTCTGGTTCATATCTGCATTATTGCCCATCCGTGGAGACCGTCGCACTATGTTATTGTAGACACTGACGGTGGAGTGGACGATATAAAGGCGATAAGCATGCTCCTGGCATCGCCCGATGTAAGGGTTCTGGCATTAACGGTCTCTCCCGGCGTCCTCTCTGCTGATAATGCATACATTAAAGTCAGAAGCCTTCTGGATTCATACAGGCATGAGGGTATACCTGTAGGTATTAACCGAACAAGCAAATACAGATCAAATGAATTTCCGGTTGCCCTTAATGCCGTGTGGGGTGAGGAGAAAGGTATTGATCCCCGTACGGCACCGGACTTTTTGAAGCTGATCGAAGAGATTCTGTCTGCTGAAAGAACGAAAATCACTTTCATATGCCTTGGAAGCATGTCGACCGCTCATCTGGCCGCCGGCAACCTGAGGATCTTCAGGGAGCAGGTCAGGAATATTATCTGGAGTGCCGACGGCTCATCGGATACAGGGGGATTCAATTACAATATAAGCAAGGATGCATCAATTCTAATGCTCCGGCAGGAGATCCCGGTAAACATTGTAAGAAGGGCCGAACTGAGAAATGAAGACTTTTACAATACCGAACTCATTGAAGCGATTGGAAATATCAATACCCCCTATGGCAAAAAACTTCACTCTTTCCTGAAGTCGGATATTGCCGCCCGACATAAGTACTCATTCGGAGGTGTGGATGATATGATTCCTCTTTTCCTTCATTATCCCGATCTTTTCATCAACAAGGTGGCAGGAACAATATCTGACAGTTCTCCTGCCGATTTGCCGGGACTGAGAGAGGCTGTTGTACGTATACTCAGGCGTGAGACAGTTGCAGAGAACCAGGTTATAAAGTCATTACCCTCCGATCCTTCATTCTATTTTGACGATCTTCAGCCTTTTGTGACAAGAATCATTGAAAGATACGGTCGTGAAGAATTTTTTGCCGGTGTAATTGCCAACGAACTGCACCGTCATCTGGGAGTATATGCAATAATCGGTGTCAAGATGGGCATACGGGCAAGGGAGTATTTCAACACAGGGGTTGATGAGTTCCATGCCACATCCTATGCCGGTTCCACACCACCCCTGAGCTGCATGAACGACGGCATACAGGTAAGCACCGGGGCAACTCCCGGTCACGGCCTGCTCACAGTGAGAAACGATACAATTTTAAAGCCTGTGGTTGATTTCGACTATCTCAACACCAGGATCAGGGTATCGCTGAAGCCTGAAATTGCGGAAAAAATAGGTTCGGAGCTTAAAGAAATTAACTTCGTTTACGGCCTCGACAGTAACATCTACTGGGAACTCGTCAGACGAAACGCAATCAGGTACTGGCTCGATCTCAGCAGGCACGAGATTTTTGATATAGAGAGGATTGATTGATTTTATTTGTTATACTCATCAAAGAAATCGTTCCCCTTGTCGTCGGTAATGATGAAGGCAGGCATGTTTTCAACCCTTATCTTCCTGATCGCCTCCATTCCGAGATCCTCAAAATCTACAAGTTCAACCGATTTTATATTTTCCTGGGCCAGTATTGCCGCCGGTCCTCCGACCGATCCAAGGTAGAAACCGCCATATTTCCTGCAAGACTCGATTACCTTTCTGCTTCGGTTACCCTTGGCAACCATTATCAGTGATCCTCCAAGGCTTTGGAATTGTTCGACATAACTGTCCATACGTCCTGCCGTTGTCGGGCCAAAACTACCCGACACCATACCCTGTGGTGTTTTGGCCGGTCCTGCATAATAGACCGGATGATTCTTGAAATATGCGGGCATCGGCTTCCCCTCGTCGATCATTTTTTTGATCCTTGCATGGGCAATATCTCTGGCTACTATCAGAGTACCGGTCAGACTCAGCCTCGTTTTTACGGGGTATTTTGTAAGCTCCCCGAGTATACTGCTCATCGGCAGGTCGAGATCGATTTCTACCGGGTGCTCCAGTTCCGGTGCTTTTGAAGGCATGAAACGTTCCGGATTCCTCTCAAGTTCTTCAAGGTATATACCGTCCCTGTTTATTATGGCCTTGATATTCCTGTCGGCACTGCAGCTCACTCCCAGGCCCACAGGACATGACGCTGCATGCCGCGGTAGACGTATTACCCTTACATCGTGAACGAAATACTT
>CAYRQY010000241.1:0-4241 GCA_964426435.1 uncultured Rikenellaceae bacterium
CTCTTCACAGCAGACTTGTTAATCCTGCTGACCACTTTGTTTATCAGCTCCCTGTTGCGGTATTCGTTTATATACTTCATCGCAGGATCAATCCTCGCCCCCTTCATCCATTTCCCTTAACAATTTCATGGTCTCGAGGGCATCCTCTTCGCTGATCTTCTGTATGGCAAACCCAGCGTGCAGAAGAACATAATCCCCCACCCTGGGGTCTTCTATCATTTGCAGGCCTGCCCTGAAAAGAGACCCTCCGGCTGAGACCTCGGCCATCACCCCGTCGATTGATTCAATCCGTGCAGGTATACTCAGACACATATTCCGGTTAATTTTGATGCTACCGCCATCTGCCCCAGCGAAATACCACCGTCGTTCGAAGGCACCTGATGGTTTAAGAATACTTTGAATCCCGATTCTCTCAGCAACCCTGTGCATTTTTCAAGTAGATATTTATTCTGAAATACCCCGCCTGAGAGCACTACCTTGTTCAAAGATGATTCATTTCTTATCATATCTGACAACTCAACAATCAAATGTGCCATAGTATTATGGAATTTTGAAGATACTATCTCATTATCGGAGTTTCTGATATCTTCAAGAATCTCTCCGAACATGTCAGCAAAAGAGATTACCCGGTCTGCATGAACTGTATACTTCGAATTGATCCCCTTCATGATTGCTGATTCAAGCCGCATCGGGGGTTCTGAATCAAATGCAGAAACCGCCAGGGGACCGGCAAGTGCCGCCACGGCATCAAAAAGACGTCCCGCCCCGGATGAGAGCGGTGAGTTAATTTTCTTTTCAATCATCTCCCTCACCAGTGTAATCTCATCCTTATCAATCGTTTTAAAGAGAGAGATTGCATTGTAGTCGATCGAATCCCGGAAATAACCAAAGAGGTAAGAGAAGGCAACTCTCCATGGTTCAGCGACCGCCTTGTTGCTTCCGGGAAGCGGAACATAGTCGAAGTGAGCATAGCGATTAAAACCATTAAGATCTGCTACAAGAAACTCCCCTCCCCATATATTTCCGTCGGTTCCATATCCTGTACCGTCGAGGCTTATGCCGATTACCTTCTCGTCGAGTTTGTGTTCGGCCATGCATGAGGCTATGTGTGCGTGGTGGTGCTGTACTTTAAACAGTGGTATATTCCTCTCTTCAGCCATTTGTTCCGCGAACAGTGTCGACAGGTAGGAAGGATGAAGATCGCAGGCAACGAATCGGGGTGTAAAACGAAAAAGATCACTGAAGCGGGCCGCCGATTCCGTATAGAAATCATAGGTCCTTAAGTTTTTCAGGTCGCCGATATGCTGACTCAGGATGGCCTGATTTCCCTTACCGATGCAGAAGGTGTTCTTCTGTTCGGCACCTGCTCCAAATATTCCATCGAGAGCCAGGCTGGTTGGGACCGGCTCCGGAACGAACCCTCTCGAACGGCGGATGAATCTCATTCTGTTGTCAATCAGTCTCACCACCGAGTCGTCTGCCCTGTTTACAATTTCCCTGTTATAAAAGACGAGAGCATCAGCGACAGACATGAGTTCTTTCCCGGCATGAATTTCATCCGTTATCACCGGATCGTCTGAAAGATTTCCGCTGGTAAGGACAACTGCCGGTGTCTCCAGGTATCTGAACATCATGTGATGGAACGGCATGTACGGGAGCATGGCACCAATGCTGCTGAGCCCGTTACTGACTGCCTTCGCAAGCGGTTTTTTCTCATCCAGGATTACCACCGGTCTGCGCCATGAAATAAGTTCTTCCTCTTCTGTCTTCGAGGTGTGACAATATTCCCTGAGTGAGGAAATATCCCTGAACATCACCGCAAATGGCTTGGCATCGCGGTGTTTACGTTTACGCAGTTCCATTACTGCGCCATTATCAAGTGCGTCGCACATAAGATGATAACCGCCTGTCCCTTTCAGCGCGACGCACTTCCCCGAGCTGATCAGAAAGGCGGTTTGCTCCATTATTCCTCCGATCTCTGAAATCCTTTTTCCGGAATCAAGATAAAAGTATCCGGGGCCACATGAGTTACATGCAACCGGTTGTGCATGGAAACGGCGGTCGGACATGCTGGCATACTCCGACGAGCATCTTTCACACATTCTGAATCCGGCCATTGAGGTACTGGCCCGATCGTAAGGTATTGCTTTAATGATGGTAAACCTGGGTCCGCAGTTTGTGCAGTTGACAAGCGGGTAATCCAAACGTCCGGGATCATTTGCAAGATCATGAAGACACTCATCACACACGGCAATGTCGGGACTTACTTCCGTTGTTATATCTTCTCCGGGCCGGCTCCCGGCAATTCTGAAAGTGTCGTACCCCTCGATCATCCTGGGGTTCACCTCAATGGATCTGATCCGTGAAGCAGGCGGTGCCGATCCGAGGATATCGTTACCGAACCTTTCGATGGTCTTAAGGTCACCCTGGAGAATCACAGAGACACCATCGGTCCTGTTTTCAACCTCTCCGGACAATCCATATCTGCTGGCAAGACGGTATATGAAAGGCCGGAATCCGACTCCCTGCACCAGTCCCCTGATCAGTATTTCATATCCCTGTATAATAGCTCAATATTTTTAATTCCCTCACCGCTTATACCCTGGTGGACATAATATATAACGCTCTCAAGCTCATCACACAGGTTCACGTTATTGATTATAACTTCAGACGGGACCTTAAGCAAAACCGGGGCAAAGTTAACTATCCCCCTGATCCCGTTCCGGACCAGTTCATCACAAACCTCCTGGGCCGAAATCTCAGGCACTGCAATAATCGCCACCCTCACCCTGAACCGGTCGATTATTTCCTTCAGGCGGCTCATCGGATAAACAGGAAGGTCAGATCTCATCTTGTGCTTGAACGGATCGATATCAAAGGTTGCAACTATATTCATATTGCGTTGCGCAAACTTATTGTATTTGGAGAGTGCCTGTCCCATATTGCCCATCCCGATCAGCACAATATTGTTATCCTTGTTCCTGTGAAAAATTTTCTCCATCCTCTCCAGCAGGTCATTAATATCGTATCCTCCCCTCTTATTCCCTTTAATGCTGAACTCAGAAAAATCCTTTCTGACCTGATCCGGAGTGACACCGGTTTCATTTGCCAGTGTGTAGGAAAATACCTTTTCCACTCCCATCGTCCTTAGTCTGTTCAGGCATGCACGATAAAGAAAAACTCTTTTAAGACTGTTTTTTATCATATATTTTGTGAATTGTTTCACATCTTTTTTGATTATATTGAATCAGAGTGCAAGTTAATTAATTTTTTTCATAAAAAAATATATTTTTAAAACATTGAATATATGTCATTTAAAACTTATTGTCATTTAATCTCCAAAAAAAACTTCATTTTTATTTGTTTTTTTTATCATTGAATCTATTTTTATATGTGAATCTTCTCACATAAATGCACTACCTGATCATCAATAAGGAAGAATGGGATAAGGCACTTGAGCAGTTGCTTGTTTCCTATACCATAATAGCATCGATGGAGAATGAATTCGGGCAGGATTACGAAGTGGTTGTACCCGGTAATATCTCAGGGATAACATATAACAAGCCCAAACCTGCCACCCCTCTCAGGACGTTTTTACTTCCGGTAAGGGAAAACGTGACGAGGGGGGAGCAGCCTGAAAAACCACGGATAATAATAGGTGTTCCCAATTGTGATATTGAAGGGGCAGCACTCCTGGGAGAAATATATCTTGACGCTGAGTTCAATGATCCTTTCTACAGGCGGAGAAAGGAAAACACTGTCATAATAGGTTCTGACTGCTTCGGGATCATGGAGCATTGCCACTGCTCGACCTACAATATAAAACCGTGGCCTCAGTCCGGAGCAGATCTTTCCGCTATAATTATTGGTGAAAACATCGTCTTCAGGGTCATCTCCCGGAAAGGAGAAGATCTGATGAAAAGCGTCACTCACATTCAACCGCTCAGGGACGATTCTGTTCTTGAAGCCATAGAGAGGGAACACGTCGTTACTGAAACCCTTCTCGCAGACTCCAACAGCGGGCTTCCCGATTATATCAGAACCGGGCATCTCGTACAGGAAGCGCAGAGTGAGATATGGAAGAAATACTCTTCGACATGCGTTTCCTGCGGGGCCTGCACACTGGCATGTCCCACCTGTACATGCTTCCTTCTCATAGATAAGCCTGGATTTGAAAAGGTCCGTCAGTCTGATGCCAGTCAATACCCTGTTTTGGAAAGGGTTGAGGGAGGAGAAGACAC
>CAYRQY010000242.1:0-4221 GCA_964426435.1 uncultured Rikenellaceae bacterium
GTTCAACAATCATCCTTCTCCCCCGAAGATGGGGGTGACGGCAAGTGAGAGCAGCACCTATACTGACTTCTGCCTGATAAACCTCGGAGGAGTAAAGCCCGACGGTACCGACGCGGTGAACGGAATGTCGTATATCCTGCTGGATGTTATAAAGGAGATGAGAATCCTTCAGCCCAGCTCGATGGTGCAGATAAGCAGGAAAAATCCTGACAGGTTTATTCACAAAGCCCTTGACATCATTCGTACGGGTTTCGGACAGCCGTCATGTTTTAATACCGAAGCTCTTATCCAGGAGATGCTAAGACAGGGCAAGAGTATTGTTGATGCACGCAACGGGGGAGCCTCCGGATGTGTGGAGACCGGAGCTTTCGGAACGGAAGCCTACTGGTTGTCAGGCTATTTCAATCTCCCTAAGGTACTGGAGCTCACGTTTAATGATGGTTTCGACAGGCGGACCGGCTGCCAGGTCGGACCAAAAACAGGGATGGCACGGGATCACAAGACCTTCGATGATCTGATGGAAGCTTTCAGATCACAGCTTAACTGGCTGATTGATATTAAGATAAAAGGCAACAATATTATTGAGAAGATATTCAGTGAATGGCTGCCGGTTCCTTTTCTTTCGCTTCTTGTTGAGGATTGCATAATTAACGGTAAAGACTATAATAGCGGTGGAGCAAGGTATAACACCACCTACATACAGGGTGTCGGTCTCGGAAGTATAACTGATATGCTTACCTCTGTAAGGTATAATATATACGATTCGAAGAGGCTGACATGGGACGAAATGTCAGCGGCTCTTTATGCGGATTTTGAAGGGTATGAGGAGCTTCAGCACGATCTGGTATACAATACGCCCAAATATGGCAATGATGATGATTATGCCGACCAGCAGGCAGTTGCTGTTTTTGAGATATACCACGATGCCGTTAACGGAAGACCCAATGCAAGAGGCGGCGTTCACAGGATCAATATGCTTCCCACAACATCACATGTATATTTCGGTAGCGTTATAGGTGCTGCTCCTGATGGCAGGAAAGCCGGCAGACCGCTTTCGGAAGGCATATCTCCCGTTCAGGGTGCCGACAGGGAAGGCCCGACCTCAGTAATGAAATCCGCTTCGAAGATAGATCATCTTCGTACCGGCGGAACACTTCTCAACCAGAAATTCTCGCCTTCCTTTTTTGAGGACGAAGAGAGTTACAATTGCCTTACCGCATTGATCCGTGGTTACTTCAGCCTTTACGGCCACCACGTCCAGTTCAATGTTGTCAATGCAGAAACACTAAGGGAAGCCCAGAAGCATCCTGAGCTATACCGCGATCTCATAGTAAGGGTTGCAGGATACAGCGACTACTTCAACGATCTTGGTGAGGATCTTCAGAATGAGATCATCCTGAGGACAGAGCACTCCGGCGCGTGACCTTTATTTCTTCTTGTCCTTCGCCTCGTTGAACACCGATGTTGCTACGGCAACTATGCCTGCAATATCCGTAAGGTTCGATGGAAGGATCATTGTGTTGTTCTGCTTTGCCAGTTTTCCGAACTCATTCAGGTATTGTTCGGCAATTCTCAGGTTCACTGCGTTAAGGCCATTTTCCTCGGAGATTGCTTTTGAGATGGCACGCAGGCCGTTAGCTGTCGCATTGGCGATCTGCTCAATCTCCGATGCCCGTCCGGCTGCTTCGTTTATTCTTTTCTGCATCTCACCTTCAGACTTTCTGATCAGCTCCTGCTTATCTCCGTCGGCGACGTTTATTTTCGCCTGCTTTGTACCTTCCGATTCGGCGATGATGGCACGCTTTTCACGTTCAGCCCTCATCTGTTTCTCCATGGCATCCTTGATGCTCTGAGGCGGTGAAATGTTCTTGACCTCATAACGGGTTACCTTGACGCCCCAGGGGTCGCTGGCCTTATCAACGGCATCCACAATTGCCCCGTTTATTGTTTCCCTCTCCTCGAAAGTCCTGTCGAGCTCCAGTTTTCCAATCACGCTCCTCATGGTGGTCTGAGCTATCTGGATCGATGCAAACCTGTAGTTGTCGATTCCGTATGAGGCTTTCTGAGGATCAAGGACCTGGAGGTAAAGGATGCCGTCAACCTCAACGGCTATATTATCGCGCGTGATACAGACCTGGGGTGCCACATCGATGGCCTGCTCCTTCAGGGTGTGCTTGTATCTTATCTTGTCGACAAAGGGTATCAGTATCTGGAACCCGGCAGTAAATGTAGCCCGGTATTTACCGAGCCTTTCGATGATTATGGCTGTTCTCTGGGGTATAACCTTGACCATCGAGGCTATCAGAATGAAGCCAAGAATGATTACCCCTATCAGAATAATAGTAGTGCTTGATCCTTCCATTTTGTTTATTATTTAGGTTCAACAATCAGTTTGACATTATCTATCTTCCTAATGATTACTGTCTGACCTTCAAGAATTTCAATGTCAGACTCCGCTTTCCAGGTGGTGCCTTTGAATTCTACCCTGCCTGTTTTGCCGGGCAGGATATCACTCAGGGCAACAGCTTCTCTTCCTGTAAACTCATCTTCTACCTTCTCGGATAATTTGCTGTCGGTGTAGAAGTACCTTTTCTGAAGCATTTTTCTCAGGGCAATCAGGGAAAGGACAGATGTAACGGCAAAGACAATTGCCTGAAGGTTGAATCCCGGGTTGGCAACAAGGCAGAGAAGTGCGGTAGCCCAGGCCCCGATACCGAAGAATATTATCACAAATCCGGGTATGACCAGCTCCAGCAGCAACAGTACCAGACCCAGTATGAACCAGAAAAGTTCAGGTTTTGAAACAAAAAACTCAATCATGATTAGCAGTTTAAAGTGTAAGGAAGGAAAAGATTTTGATTATAGTAAAGATAATGCAAAAAAATGTCAATAATCAAACGCAGTCAGATTTTTATTTTGCGGTTTAAGGCAGCTGAGGGAGTTCAGATGAGATCCAGATCACGGTAAATATCTTTCATCCAGCTTACAACCTTTTTGGAATAGAAGTTCAGGTTCTCGCACGTGAAATCACCTTCCATTTTGATAAGATAGCCTTTATATTCCCCGGTACTGGCTGAATACTGCCAGCAGATGAACTCAGTTTTACCGGCATCTGCGCCTGCACTCTTGATTGCGGTAACTTTGCTCGATGCTATATGTCTGATATACGCGGAATATTTCCTTAATTCATCATCCTTAATCGGAACAGAGACAGGATTGCACAATAAAAGGTTCTCTTCAACGTCTTTTTCGCTTAATACCAGGTCTTTGTCAGGGAAGTTCCAGTTATCGGGATTGTTGTATATAAGCACATTACCTTCGTTGTCGATGATATACCCGGCATGCTGGTAACCCCACGCGTGGTTGATATGGTCAAACTGAAACAGTATTAGCTGGTTATCGCTCAGGATATAATTCTTCTTACAACCTGTGAGCGAGGCAAACAGAAAAAGGGCAGATACTATTTTAATAATTGTTGGCTTCATCGCTTATTTCCAGACATTTCCTTCAAAAATCAGGCCATAAGACCGGCATTTGATTAAAATCCTGGTAAAATTATAACAAATTTTTATATCAAATTGGTAAGAACAAAGGCAGGAATTAAATTGTTTTTTGTATATTGAATGAATTATTGGCAAAGTTTCATCGATTAAAAACCTGAATGGAAGGAGGGGCTTATGGCAAAGATTTTCGATTATTTCGATGGCAGGTACAGGGAGACAATCCTGAGCAAACCTTCTTCGGAGGACGGACCTGTTATAACTATCTCAAGGCTAACGGGATGTGACGGACGGGAGGTGGCCGATACACTCGTAAGGGAGCTGAATGAGAGGGACGAAGCTGCCAGGTGGCGCTGGATAGATAAGGACATTATCTATACTATAGCCAGGGAGCTCAATACCGATGCTGAGCGTGTTGAGAATTTTTACAAGGGGAATGAACTCTCTGACTTTTCGGAAATGATAATGGCCTTTTCAGGCAGCTTTGTCAGCGACCACCGCGTAAAGAAAGCAGTAAGGGATGTAGTGCTTTCCATCTGCAAGGAGGGATACGTGGTGCTTGTGGGAAGGGGAGGAGTCTCAATAGCAAAGGATGTGAAGGATGCCCTTCATATTAAGCTGTCGGGGCCTTTCTACTACAGGGTTCAGAATGTTATGAAGAAGAAGGAGATGGATATTGAAACAGCCGAGAAATATGTTATTGAGACCGATGAAAAAAGAC
>CAYRQY010000243.1:0-4187 GCA_964426435.1 uncultured Rikenellaceae bacterium
GGGGCATCTCTTCCCGTGTGCCGTGGGCATAATTATCTTCAATGCCAGCGACAATAGATTGACGCACAACGATATCTCAGATCTTCGGTATACCGGCATATCAGTCGGATGGGTGTGGGGCTATGCCCATAGTCCTTCAAAGCGCAACATAGTTGAATTCAATCATATCCACCATCTTGGATGGGGAGAATTGTGCGATATGGGCGGTGTATATACCCTGGGAGCTTCTGAGGGAACAAGGGTGGCAAATAATGTCATTCATCACGTTTATTCTTTCGATTACGGCGGCTGGGGTCTCTATACTGACGAAGGGTCATTCGGCATCATTATGGAAAACAACCTTGTTTATGCATGTAAAAACTCCGGCTTTCACCAGCACTACGGAAAAGAAAATATAATCAGGAATAATATTTTTGCCTTTAATCTCAGGGCACAGCTTCAGGCCACAAGAGTTGAGGAACATACATCATTCTCATTTACAAATAACATCATCTATTTTGACAGGGGAACTCTTCTGAGCAGTAACTGGCATAAGATCAATCTACTATCCGATATGAACTGCTTCTGGGATACACGAACGAAGGATGTTACATTTGCTGATCTTAGCTTCTCTGAATGGAAAAAGACAGGGAAGGACCGTAATTCAATCATTGCCGATCCTCTCTTCAGAGACCCGGCTGAATATGATTTCGGATTTAAAAGCTCCAGCTTGATCCGAAAGATAAAATTCGAACCTTTTGACTATTCCCGGGCCGGAGTCTATGGAGCAGACGAATGGAAAATAATCGCCGGATCCGATCCTGAGATGTTATTGAAATTTGACAGGATTGTCAGGGAACTTGAAGCAGTAAGAAAGAAATAATTTAATAAATTGCACGGTTTAAGTTAATAACATCTGTGTATGAAACCGATTTCAAAGCAAAAACTTGATAATATATTGCCCTGGGTGTTCTCAATCGTCAGGATTGCGATAGGGTGGCACTTTTTATATGAAGGACTGGTAAAGATAGCAGCGGGCAACTGGACATCAGCCCCATATCTTGCCGGATCGAAGTGGATCTTTGCACCTGTCTTCAACGCCATGGCAGAAAGCACTGCAGTTATTGGTGTTGTGGATTTTATGAACATGTACGGAATGATCCTGGTAGGGGCCGGACTGATACTCGGATTGCTTACTCGATGGGCCAGTGCAGCAGGTGCTGTAATGCTGCTGTTTTATTTTGTGGCTTATCCCCCCATACCCGGCTATACGGTCGGAGTTCCGGTTGAGGGTAATTACCTTTGGGTCAATAAAACGCTTATTGAGTTTTTTGCCCTCTCCGGTTTTATCTTCCTCTCTTCAGAGTACCATTTCGGCCTTGACAGGTTATTCAGGAACTGGAAGGAAATAAAAGCCCGGAAGCCTGTACCTGATACACCTGCTGATGTAAATAAAGGGCTCGCACGCCGTGAGGCAATCAAGGATCTGATAACTGTTCCTGCAATCGGATTGTTTGCCTACGCTTTTTACCGTAAGCGCAAATGGGACAGCTTCGAGGAGAGGCTGCTGAAGGTTGAGGGGATAGATGCAAATTCAAGCGAAACATTACTCTCATTTAATTATTCATCGCTTGGAGATCTTAAGGGACAGGTACCTAAGGGCGTTATTAAATATACCGACAAACAGGGCCAGCCTGCCAGCTTTGATCTCAGCCGTATAGTCATGGGTGGCAATCTGATAGGGGGCTGGGCCCATGCCCGCGACCTGATCTATGTATCGAAGCTTGTGAAAACATACCATACCGACGAAAAGGTCATGCAGACACTCGCCCTGGCTGAAAAATGCGGGATAAATGCAATTATTACCAATCCGCAGCTGGGAAGGGTGTTTCAGAAATATAAGCATGAATTCGGCGGGAAAATGAAGTTCATTTCTGACTGCGGCATAAGTCTCGATTTTCAGAAGGGTATTGCGATGTCGCTGGCCGTCAATTCAGACGCCCTCTATTGCCAGGGAGAGATCACCGACAGATGGGCAAGCGAAACATGGAATGATCCGCTTAAAAGAACCGTTGCCGAGAGGATGGAGCTGATCAGGGCCGGTCTTGAAGAGATAAGGAGTCATGGGAAGCCTGCAGGTATTGGTGCACACAGGATAGAGGCTATTAAAACCTGTGTTGAATATGGTATACAGCCCGACTTCTGGGTAAAGACGTGTCACAGCCATAATTACTGGTCAGCCCAGCCGCAAGCTGCATACAGCGACAATATGTTCGATTTCGATCCTGAAGAGACCATTCGCTTCATGGGAACTCTAAAAGAACCCTGGATAGCTTTTAAGGTGCTTGCCGCAGGAGCCATAAGACCGGAAGTGGGACTGCAGTATGCATTCAATAACGGGGCTGATTTTGTCTGCCTTGGGATGTATGACTTCCAGATAGTGGACGATGTGAACATTGCCCTCGATACATTGTCGAAGGTAACCGATCGCCAGAGACCCTGGATGGCCTGAACAAACAGTAAACCGACTTTCGTTCAACTATAAATTTGCGATTATGAGACTATTGATGAAAGGCATCATAGGTGTCTTTATTGTGATTATGCTGAACTCCTGCAGGCAGCAACCTGTTTCTGTACAGTATGATTTTAATACCGTTAGCGATAGAATATGGATCGGAGAGGATCTCTGGGCAGTACCACTCGAGGACTGGCGAATTAATAAAGGCCGTATCGAATTTACCGGAGAAGGACAGCAGGCTACGTGTACCTTCCTGCCATATATAATAGGATCAGCAGAAGAATCCTTTTCAATAAACCTTGAAATGGGTTTGCTCGATCAGGGTGCAAATACAGGATCGGCAGGACTGATTATCGGCTCGAAGGCTTCTGAAGATGACGATATAAGGGCCGCGATATTCTTTGGTACCGGAATTAACGCCGGAGTCCACACTGAAGGATTCGCTTTCATAGGCCAGAATACAAAGAAACTGCCGGCTGACTTTGACCTCAATCGTTTCCGCCTCTCACTGACCGGTAAGAAAAGTAATGAAGGATACATTTTGCATCTTGAAGTTCTCGATCTGAATGGTAATTCCGTTTCTGAGATTACAGCTGAGCAGGAAGATCCTGTAACCGGTATTATACAGCTTGTTAATAATGCCCGTAGTGCAAGGTCAAAGAATAACGGACCTAAATTCTGGTTTGATAATGTTTCCCTCGAAGGGACGGCTCTTAAATCGCAACCGGAAAGCAGATATGGCCCTGTTTTGTGGTGCATGCATACGCTAAGCAGAAATATCCTGAAGCTCACGGCTCAGCTACCCCCGATAGGCGAAAAAGATAATCAGTTTGTGGAGATGGAATTGAAGTCAGGTAATAAATGGATAACCGCAGGTTCACAGAATATTGATCCTGACTCACGTACTGCAACATTCAGGATTGAGAACTGGGATTCCGGGAAAGACAAGGAATACAGGATACTGTACCGGTCCCGTACTATCATGGGTGAAGATAAAGTCTTTGAATATTCCGGAAAGATAAGGAAAGAGCCATTCGGAAGACCATTGCGCATGGGAGCGATGACCTGCCAGTTCCATACGGGATTCCCCTACACCCCGGTGGTAAGGAACCTCGGATTAAAAAATCCGGATATTCTATACTTCTCCGGTGATCAGATCTATGAACAGAACGGAGGATACCCTATAAAAAGGGAACCTGAAGATATGGCAATCCTCAGCTATCTTGGTAAATGGTATATGTTTGGCTGGGCTTTCGGGGATATTATGCGGGATATCCCAACTATTTGCACGCCTGATGATCATGATGTTTTCCAGGGCAACCTGTGGGGAGGAGGAGGGATAGCGAGGCCTTCAGGAACGGCAGGCAGCGATGATCTTATGGGTTTCACCCAAACAGTTGGAATGGTAAATGTCGTAAATACAACTCAATGTGCCCATTTGCCCGACCCATTTGATCCTGCACCCATTGAGCAGGGCATGAAAGTATGGTATACAAGCCTGAACTACGGAAGGGTAAGTTTCGCTATAGTAAGCGACAGGATCTTTAAATCGGGTCCAAACCTGGTCGCTGACTGGGAAGGCAGAAAGGACCATCTGAAAGAACCCCTCAAGGATGCTTCGGTAATTGACAGACCTGAAATGGTACTTCTGGGTGAAAGACAGGAATTATTTCTCGATAGCTGGATCAGG
>CAYRQY010000244.1:0-4184 GCA_964426435.1 uncultured Rikenellaceae bacterium
AAGCATTATGATTATCACCAGGGTGTTTATTATCAACCGGTCCAGGAACGCTTAGTCCTTTCTATCTGAGGGCTTTAAATAAGGCCAGTCCTTCGTCGAGCCATTTTTTATATTCCCCGACATTCATATTTGTTCCCATCGGAGTGTTGAGAGGGTTTCCCTCGTGGTCTGTTATAACATAAAGCGGAATTGTATTAGTCCTGAACATCGATATTTCCAGATCTTCATTCACCTTTCCGATGGTCTTCTTAACCTTGCCATCTACCGTAGAGACAATCCACTCTTCCTCAGGCAGCTGGGTCCTGTCATCCACGTAAAGGGCCACAATTACGAAATCTTCCCTCAGCCTCCGGAGTATCTCCGGATCAGACCATACCCTGGCCTCCATCAGCTTGCAGTTAGAGCAGGCATGGCCCTTGAAATCGAGCAGGACCGGTTTGCCGAGTTCCCTGGCACACTCAAGCCCCTGCCTGTAATCGAAGTAACCCGTGAGCCCGTGAGGCATCCTGAAAATGTCTGCATGCCGCGGAGAGGAACATAAAGATCCTGAGAAAACTGACGGTGCAAAAAGAGGTGCACCTGTCTTTTCGGGAGTCTGCGCGGGAAGGCTTAATGATGAAGCTGAGGGAGGGGGAAGAAGCGGTGAAAGTCTTTTCAGCGGAGCCCCGAATAATCCCGTGATCAGCAGGACAACAAAAGAAAAGACCGCGATTATGAGAAAAAGTCTCAATGTTCCTATATAAGGCAGGTCGCTGTCGTGTGCGAACTTAATCCTTCCCATGAGGTAAAGTCCCATCAGGGAGAAAATTACTATCCATATTGCAAGGTAAACGTCCCTCGGGAGGACCCTGAGGGAGTAGACCGCATCGATTGTCATCAGGAACTTCATGCTGAATGCAAGCATGATAAATCCAAGCACTACCTTTACTGAGTTGAGCCAGCCACCCGACTTTGGAAGCTTGCCCATTATCGACGGGAAGAGGGCAAAAAATGTGAAAGGGAGTGCAAATGCCAGCCCGAAACCAAACATGCCTGCCGTGGGCCGCAGCACATCACCTGAAGCTGCTTCGACAAGAAGAACTCCTATTATGGGGCCGGTGCATGAAAAAGAGACGATAACTGTTGTAAGCCCCATGAAGAAGGTTGCAGGTATACCTCCCCTGTCTGCCTTTGAATCAGCTCCGGAAACCCATTTATTGGGCAGTACTATCTCGAAAGCTCCGAAGAAGGATGCAGCAAACAGTACGAACAATGAAAAGAAGATCGTGTTGGGAATCCAATGGGTGCTCAGCGTATTCGCAAATCCTGCGCCTGCGCTTGTGAGTGACACGATAACCCCGAGGGAAGTGTAGATAAGCATTATTGAGAGCCCGAAAACAACAGCCTTGAACAGTGCCCTGCTCCTGTTTTCCGATCCTCTTGAGAAAAACGCTACAGTCATGGGTATCATCGGGAAAACGCATGGTGTAAGTATCCCGGCAAAACCAGCCAGCATGGAGATAAGAAAGAACTTCATCAGACCGGAACCAGTTCTTCCTGTAACCGTTCCTGCCGGCATTCCCGCTCCCCTGGCCCGATCCCTCTCTCCTCCGGCAGTGCCTATCCTGATCTCGAATTCAGTATCTTTCGGGGGGGAACATGTAAAGTTATTGCACGACATGTAGTTAACCACACCCTTAACTTTAAAGGAAGATGAGAGTGCTGTTATCTTCTGCCTGAACTCGGCGCTGTTGCTGAATGTCTTTATCCTGAATCCGAATGCCTCATCAAATTTCTCCACGGGTTCAGTGACCTCGTAGGGCTTTCCCTCCAGGATGAATTCAGGCACCGTATCTATTGTAATGCTTGTGGGTATCGGTCCTCCTTCGGCAATATTCATTGCATAGATATAGGAGTCCTTCTCAATGGTGGCGGTAATGACCACCTCATACTGGTTCTCACCCTTCAGTTCATACCCGAACTCCCACGAAACCGGATCGTATATCTGACCGTAGCTTAAGTTCTGGGAGAGAAGCAGAATCAGTACCGGCAGAATTTTTCTCATCATAACAGGAAAATGTTGGTTTATCTTAAATCAGCAAATCCACTTACTTATAACGGACAACGGTATATGTTGGTTCACAGGTACTCTTTCATTCAGGCAAGATCAATCTCATTGCCGTCGTGGTCGTAGAAATGATGTTCAAGCATGTGGTACGATGCCACTGCCTGAACCTTAAGCCAGACTTTATATTTTATGTTCCATTTCATCCACAGGGGGAACATGCCCTGATTAAGGTAGGCTGCGACATACGGATGAACATTGAGCAAAATCTTCCTGGTCTTTATCCTGCCAAGGATGAAATCAAGGGTTTTTTCAAGCTCATCGGTGAAGAGTATTGCCGGTCTTGTCACGCCTGTTCCCAGGCACGAAGGGCATTTCTCGTTTGTTACGATATTCATTTCGGGTCTTACTCTCTGCCTGGTGATCTGCATTATTCCGAATTTCGAAAGAGGAAGTATATTGTGTTTGGTCCTGTCGCCTGCCATCACCTCCTTCATCCTGTCGAAGAGAAGTTGCTTATTCTCGCCCGACTGCATATCGATGAAGTCGATAATGATTATGCCTCCCATATCCCTGAGACGGAGCTGCCTGGCGATCTCGGTGGCGGCTTCCATGTTGACCAGCAGGGCATTCGCCTCCTGGTTGTTGCCGGTCCTGGCCCTGTTGCCGCTATTCACATCTATAACGTGAAGGGCTTCGGTGTGTTCAATAATCAGGTATGCCCCTTGCTTGAATGATACGGTCTTTCCGAAAAGAGCCTTGATCTGCTTATTGATCCCGAAATGGTCGAATATCGGCAGGGTGCCCTTGTAGACCTTTACAATCTTCTCCTTTTCCGGGGCGATCTCCCTTATATATTTCCTTATCTCCTCCGCCAGAACGGCGTCGTTGATATGAATACTGCTGAAGGTCACGTTCAGCATGTCCCTGAGTATGGTGGATGTACGGTTCATCTCACCTATGAGGAGCCTGGGAGTCTTTGTCTCTTTCCTAACATTACCGAAGGCTGATTCCCATCTTCTCACGAGCTCGCGCAGTTCGGCATCCAGAAGGGCAACCTTCTTACCCTCGGCTACCGTCCTGACGATAACACCGTAGTTCTTTGGCTTTATGCTCTGTATCAGGGTTTTAAGACGGTTTTTTTCCTCGGCGCTCTCTATCTTTGATGATACTGACACCTTATCAGAAAAGGGGATCAGCACAAGGTTCCTTCCTGCGAGTGAGATCTCGGATGCCAGCCTGGGCCCTTTTGTTGATATCGGTTCCTTGGTTACCTGCACAATAACCGTCTGTCCTGTTGTCAGAACATCAGTTATCCTGCCATCCTTATCTATGTCCTCTTCGGATTTTATCTTGTGGAGGGGTGGTATCCTTCCCTGACGCTGAACAGCTGAGAGATAGTATTTATGCTGTGTCCGGAACTGGGCACCCAGATCAAGATAATGGAGGAATGCATCACGTTCGTATCCCACATTGATAAAAGCGGCATTCAGCCCGGGCATAATCTTCTTGACCTTGCCCAGGTAAATGTCTCCCACTGAAAACCTGATGCTGCGCTTTTCCTTGTTTAACTCTGTTAAGTGCTTGTCTTCCAACAGAGCCAAGGCAACTTCCGATTCACCTACATCGATAATTAAATCCTTGCTTACCACCTCACCGCATTAATCTGCATTACTATCAATCCCCTCCCGACATGATAATACAATAAACCTAAAGATCATCAGACCTTTAGGTTTATCTATTCTTCGTATGACCACAAGCCGACCCTTCTATTTCTTCTTATGCCTGTTCTTGCGCAAACGCTTCTTGCGTTTGTGCGTGGCCATCTTATGTCTTTTTCTCTTTTTTCCGCTTGGCATGGAGGTCTACTTCTTAGCTTTTGATTTAACCTTTGTAATGAACGATTTTGCCGGTTTGAATGCTGGGATATTATGGGCAGGAATGATTATTGTGGTGTTCTTTGAGATATTCCTGGCAGTTTTCTTTGCCCTTTTCTTTACTATGAAGCTTCCAAAACCCCTGAGGTATACGTTGTTACCACCTACCATCGAGTCTTTCACAGTTTCCATGAAGGCTTCAACAGTTTTCTGAACTGTTACCTTTTCAATACCAGTGTTCTTGGCAATTTCATTAACGATGT
>CAYRQY010000245.1:0-4159 GCA_964426435.1 uncultured Rikenellaceae bacterium
TTACCTCTTTTGAGATTGACTCAGGAATATATGTTTACAGGAAACAATTCAGGGATCATCACTGGGAGGCAATGTGCAGGGAAAAGCTCGGAGAAATGGGATTTTTTGCCGATGATGACATACATTTTTACAGCTATTCTCAGAACTCAGATCCGGATGCAGGTGATCCATATACTTTGCTGGAGGCGGTTAACCGGAATTATTATGAAATTACCGGATCGGATTTCGTTCTCACTTCCGGTCTTAACAGAAACTATAACCTGAAGTCGGTCAGCATCGAGATCAGCAGCAGGACAGAAAATGACTGGTTTGATTTGCAGGCAACTATAAAAATCGGAGAGTGGGAAATTCCGTTTATCCGCTTCAGGAGAAATATTCTTGAACGTATACGGGAATATGAATTACCTGATGGATCCATTGCAATTCTTCCGGAATCGTGGTTCCCTGAATACAGGTCACTGTTTGAGTTTGGCAGGATTACCGGAGACTCCCTGAGAATTCACAAACAACATTTTGCACTTCTTCCGGGCGTGTTGAAAGATGAAGGGGGTGAAGATCACTGGAAGCTGAAGAAACTATTAAATCCTGAAGAATTACAGACAATCAATCCTTCTGCTGGCCTTACCTGCGAAATGAGGCCGTATCAGGTGGATGGACTTAACTGGATGTACTGGCTTCAGACTTCAGGGCTTGGCGGATGCCTGGCTGACGATATGGGTCTTGGAAAAACGGTGCAGACCATAGCTCTCCTGCAATATAATATTGAAAACTTAAAGACCCGGCCAGAACAGGAGCTAATCAGCACACCCACGCTTTTTGATCCCCCACCGCAAAGGCTGACATCTCTGATCATTGTTCCTGCTTCACTTGTCTATAACTGGCAAAATGAGATTAAAAAGTTTGCCCCCGGCATGAAGGTTTTCTGTTATACCGGTGTCAACCGGAAAAAAGCATTGGGAATGCTTCATACTTTCGACATAATATTATCGAGTTATCACACCATAAGGCAGGATAGCGAACTGATAACCCCGTTCCGGTTTCATTATGTCATACTTGACGAGAGTCAGGTGATTAAGAATCCTGCTTCCCGGCTTTTCAAATCCGTTTCGAGGCTGAATTCCGATCACCGTCTGGTACTGACCGGTACACCGGTCGAGAACTCGCTTACGGATCTTTGGACACAGATGAGTTTTATCAATCCGGGACTGCTTGGGACTCTTGAATACTTTCGAAGGGAATTCTCAGTGCCCATTGGCAGAAATAGCGGAGAGCAGGAGCTTAGACTAAAGAGAATCATCAAGCCATTCATTCTGAGACGAACAAAGGAGATGGTTGTTTCCGATCTACCTCCCGTAACCGAACAAACGATCTTCTGTGATATGAGTGAAGAACAGGCAAGGATCTACGAGGAGGAGAAGTCAGCGGTGCGGAATCTGATAATAGAAAACAAAGGTCCTGAACAAAAGCAGAAGACCTCCATTGAGATTCTGCAGGGCCTTACTAGGCTCAGGCAGATATCGAACCATCCTGTGCTTGCTGACGAAGAGTGCACGGCTGGTTCAGGCAAGTTTGAAACAGTAATTCAGGATATTGAGAATGTAATCTCTGAAGGTCACAAAATACTTGTCTTCTCATCTTTTGTAAAACATCTGAACATATTTGTTAACGCACTTTCTCAGAGGAGGATTTCATTCGTAATTCTAACGGGAGCCAGTACGAACCGGGAAAAAATTGTCAAAAGCTTTCAGGATGACCCGTTCAGAAAAGTATTTCTGATCTCCATTAAAGCAGGAGGACTGGGGCTTAATCTTACTGCTGCCGATTATGTTTTCATACTCGATCCGTGGTGGAATCCGGCAGCCGAACTTCAGGCCAGAAACAGAGCTCACCGGATTGGTCAGGGCAAAAACGTCTTTGTGAATAAATATATTTCCACCGGGACCATTGAAGAAAAAATTATCAGATTGCAGGAGAATAAATCCAGGCTTGCAGACTCTTTTATCAGGAGCAACAATCCCCTACACGATCTTGACATCACCCAGTTACTGGATCTGCTCTGACTATATCTTCTTCTCCCCTTCTCCCCTTCTCCCCTTCTCCCCTTCCTTCAACCAGGTTACTCCTCAAACAGCCGCAATTGTCTTTCTTCATTGTTCTCTGTCTCAAGATTTGAGACGGAGACTCCCAGCAATCTGATCCTTTCTCCTTCAAGGTCAAGGGATTTACGCATTTCTGTTACTACGCGATGAAGGTTCGCAAAATCCCTGATATATTTCGGCAATGTCCTGCTGCGGGTTATCTGCCTGAAATCTGAGAACTTGATCTTGACAGTGATAGTACGACCTGTAGTCCCTTCATGTTCAAGGCGTTTCATTAATTCCTTTTCAACTTTGTAAAGTTCGGCAATGATCTCAAAATTTGTAACAAGGTCCTTATCATAAGTAATTTCAGTACCGATAGATTTGCGTTCCGACACTGTCTCGACCGGGCGATCGTCTATCCCTCTGGCTATGTCGTGGTAAAACTTACCAGCCTTACCGAAATTCCTTATAAGAAATGGCAAATCACATTTCTTCAGATCATATCCGTTATGTATCCCCAGTTTGTGCATCCTTCCCGAAGTGACCTTTCCGATACCAAAGAATTTTTCAATGGACAGTTTCTCAATGAATTGCTCCGCATCTTCCGGAGGTATTACATAGAGACCATCTGGTTTCATAACATCGGAAGCAATCTTCGCAAGAAACTTATTAAAAGAAACGCCTGCCGAGGCTGTAAGTCCGGTCCTTTCCCTTATCTCTTTTCTGATCTCTCCTGCAATGATCGTCGCGGAAGAAATTCCCTTTTTATTTTCAGTGACATCGAGAAACGCCTCATCGATTGACAAAGGCTCTATTGTATCAGTATAGTCCCTGAATATTTCAAATACCTGCTCCGACAACTCGTGGTATCTCTCAAACCTGTGCCTGACAAAGATCAGATCGGGGCACAGTTTTTTTGCGGTCACCGATGGCATCGCCGATCTGACCCCGAATTTTCTCGCCTCATAGCTGGCTGCAGCCACAACATGCCTCTCCCCGCTCCCGCCTACAGCCACTGGTTTACCCCGGAGATCAGGATTATCCAGCTGCTCAACTGAGGCGAAGAAGGCATCCATGTCGATGTGGATTATTTTTCTCACAAGAAGTGCTTAAAGTGCCTGAAGTGCCTAAAGTTTGGAGTTTAAAGTTATATAAAAAGTGATATTAAGCTCATCTGTTAAGGATTTGCTTTTTGCCTTGCACCTGATCCGCGCACTCCGTAGTCCAAATAAGGTTGGCAAGGTCTATGCCCTGCCCCGGCTCCGTTTCGTATTCTTTCGTATTCACTCATGTTTTGTTATCTTCGCAAAAAAACCAAGTATGAAAGTAATAGGTTTCAACTGCAGTCCAAGAAAGGGAGGAAACACTGAACTCCTTATCAGGGAGGTCTTTAAAACATTGGAAAAGAACGACATAAAAACCGAGCTCATACAGGTGGGAGGCAAGAAAGTGAGTGGCTGCGTTGCATGCATGAAGTGCAGGAAGGCTGCAGACGGGAAGTGCCACCAGGATAATAAGCTTATAAATGAATGCATAAGAAAAATGGTAAAGGCTGATGCCATTATTATAGGCTCTCCCACATATTTCTCTGATATCTCAACTGAAGCCAAAGCTTTGATAGATGTGGCCGGATATGCCCTCCGCGGTGCCGGCAATCCCCTCAGGAGAAAGATCGGGGCCGCCGTTATTGCCGTAAGGAGGGCCGGTGCCATTCATGCCTTCGACAGCATAAACCATTTCTTCCTTATAAATGAGATGATCGTGCCCGGCTCATCATACTGGAACGTAGGAATTGGCAGGGAGAAAAAGGATGTTCTTAATGATGAGGAGGGAATGAGAACAATGAATGTGCTGGGAGAAAATATCCTCTGGCTTCTAAAAAAGACAAGAACCAAAGATTAGATTATTTTTTTTTCGAGCCATGCAACTTTCTGCTCCGTCTTGTGTTTCCTGCCGAGAACATCCCTGTAGAGTTCCGGCCTTCGTGCCCTGGCATATCGGTATCCGCCTGCCATGACCAGTTTCTCAGGGGCCAGATCTGAAGTAACAATTTCGTCTCCCAGGCTTCTGCATTCTGA
>CAYRQY010000246.1:0-4157 GCA_964426435.1 uncultured Rikenellaceae bacterium
TCCCCTATCTTGAGAACAAGGGAATAACCGGTCCACCCAAGGTTATGTGGGGCAAGCATGATGAGATAAGGGAGCTGCTTAAGGGGAGCATAGAACTGCTGAAAACAGAAGGCATTACTGCGGAAGAACTGATGGCATCCTCAGAGTTGATACTGCTTCCGGCTGTTAACGGTGTTGTTGATATGACGAGGAAGGAAGAAGAGATACTCTTGCCAATGACACTCGACACACTGTCGGATGAAGAATGGTATGAGGTTGAAAAGCAATCCCTTGAGATCGGGTTTTGCCTGTATGATCCCCCAAAAAGCTGGAGACCGGAATGGGCGGAGGGGGATAGCCTCTCCGAGCTTAACAAGACAGGTGCACAAATCCAGTTACCGTCCGGAAACTTCAGCGTTGAAGAACTGCTGGCAATACTAAACCACCTGCCGGTAGATATTACCTTTGTCGATAAGGATGACAGGGTAAAATACTTTTCCCAGGGTACAGAGCGTATCTTTCAGAGAAACAGGGCTATTCTGAACAGGGATGTCAGGCTGTGCCATCCTCCGGCCAGCGCTCATATCGTGGACAGAATAATTGAAGATTTCAGAACGGGTAAGGAATCAAGAGCACCCTTCTGGATAAACATTGGCGGCAAAATGATTCATATAGAATATTTTGCCTTAAGGAATGAGAAAGGTGAATACCTGGGGACTCTTGAGGTTTCACAGAACGTTCAGGTATACAGGGAACTTAAGGATGAGCAAAGAATATTGTCATATGTGAAATAGCAAATGGAAAAGCATAATCTTATAATCAGCCCCAAAACAAAAATCCTTCAGTTGATTGAAACCTACCCTCAACTGGAGGATATTCTGATCAGTTATGTACCGGCATTCAGCAAGCTGAAAAATCCCGTTCTGAGGAAAACGGTGGCAAGGATTGCCACATTGCAGCAGGCTGCAACTATTGGTAATGTAAAGGTTGAAGATCTTATAAACCTTCTTAGAAAAGAAGTTGGGCAGGACACCATCAATCTGGCAGAAGAAACAAACTATATTACAGAAAAGCCTGAATGGTTTAATGAAAATAAAATAATCCGGAGCCTCGATATCCGCGAGATGCTTAATCGAGGAGAACAACCTGTTAATCAGGTTATTTCTGATCTTCACGGATTAGAACCGGATCAGATTTATGAGATTATCGCACCTTTCATACCGGCCCCGCTGATTGACAAGGCAACCAGTTTGAATGTAAGCCACTGGGTAAAAAAAGAAAATTCCGAATTCTTCTTTGTTTATTTCATTAAGAAGTAAAAAAGCAGGCATCCAGACTTCGGTTGTCACTGTCATGGTAGTCTAATAGTCTATCCTGAATTCCCTGTATCCGATCGGCGGACATACATCAACTGTAACTGATCTGACGTGACCGATACCAGGGCCCAGCCTGCACCATTCAACAAAGGAATCGAGCTGCTCTCTCCTACCTTCCGCTTCAATATACACACTGCCGTCGGAGCAATTTTTTACCAGTCCTGTCAGGCCTCTCCTGCCTGCCTCACGAACAGCGCTCCACCTGTATCCAACGCCCTGCACGCGGCCGGTCACACGTATCTTAAAGAGCAATAATTGTTCTGTCATCTTTGTCAACAATCAGTTATCTGGCCATGAGAAGGTTAAAATAAACCTAATCCATTACTAATGAAGCAACGGACTAACCAGTTTGATAAAGTTATACTTTTTTACCTTCTAAGCCAATAATTTCAGTTTGATCTCATTCTGTCCTAATATTGAAACAAAGGTTGGACTTTGCTAACAGAATCTGTAAATTTACAGATAAAAATCTAGCAGACTGAAACCACTGAATCAAAGGTATCTGTCAGGAGAGAGATATATCGCAAATTATACATAACAAAAAGAGCTATGAAATACAGAAAATTAGGAAAAACCGACTGGTTTGTAAGCGAGATAGGTTACGGAATGTGGGGAATGGCTGGCTGGACTGGATCGGATGATGAGGAATCCTTCAATGCACTTCAGCTTGCGGTTGATCTTGGATGCACATTCTTCGATACTGCCTGGGGTTACGGAAGCGGCAAGAGTGAAAGCATGCTCGGGCAGCTTGTAAGGGCCAACAGCGGGAAGAAACTGTTCACGGCAACGAAAATGCCCCCTAAGAATTTCATGTGGCCTGCGAGGCGGGAGTATGCTCTCGATGATTGTTATCCTCCTGATCATATTGAAGAGTATGTGGAGAAGAGCCTTAATAATGCTGGACTTGATTCATTCGATCTGATGCAATTCCATACCTGGGAAGACCACTGGCTCGACGACGACAGGGGTATCAGGAAGATGGTTGAGCTAAAGGAGAAGGGCCTCTTTCATGCCATAGGTATAAGCATGAACAGGTGGGAACCCTGGAATGGCATTCGTGCAGTAAAAAGCGGGCTTATCGATACGGTTCAGGTTATTTACAATATTTTCGACCAGAATCCTGAGGATGAGCTCTTCCCTGCATGCCGTGAGATGAATGTTGGCATAATAGCAAGGGTTCCATTTGATGAAGGCTCTCTTACGGGTACTCTTACCAAAGAGACCAGATGGCCTGATGGTGACTGGCGGAATACCTATTTCGTCCCTGAAAACCTTATACCGTCAGTGGAAAGAGCCGATGCCCTGAAACCATTCGTTCCGGAAGGGTCAACAATGGCCGGTATGGCACTGAGATTCATTCTCGGAGAGCCTGCCGTAAGTACAATAATACCCGGTATGAGAAGGCCAGGCCATGTGAGGGTGAACATGAATGCCAGCGATGCCGGTCCGCTTGATCAGAAGCTGATGGAAGTGCTTAAGAAACACCGCTGGGACCGCACACCCAGACCATGGTCACAATAACCCGGAAGCCCGGCTATTCCTGCTTGTCGTAAACCATATTCTCGGCAAGATCGCCATATGAAGAAGTGGCAACTGAGTCGAGAACCAGGTTGGTGCCATCCAGTTTAAAAACCTCAACAATAGTAACATCACCTATCTCACCGGCATTCATTTTCGATGATACCCTGATCGATTTCCTGTCGCTCGACCACACAGCAGTCGATTTCTTCTCGATACCCTGCCAGGCCTGGTTAACACACTCCTTGCCATCGAGCGTATACTTGTCGGTGGTGACAAGCTCCTGACCCTGCATATTCGAGTGCTTTACAATGCTTATATCATTACCTTTATGAACCACGATAATCTGCGACGGAGCCAGCGTAAAATCATAGTTCAGCCTGCTCCTGGAACCATTCAGTTTCCATGTGCCCGAAAGATCAATATCCTGGGCAGTAACTGCAGCACAGGCCAGGATTGTAATCAGGAATAATAGTGATTTTTTCATGCTTTTATTTTTTTAGGATTTATCAAAAATAATAGATTTCAGCTTACCCTCTCCCAAGGCCAAGCGTTTAAAATCTCCATAAACGGGATTTTTTTTGTATATTTATAAAATCATGCTTATCGGACATGTAAAACCATAATAATATTAATACTATTTATCATGCCAAATTCGAGTACCAGGAAGAAACAAAAGATAGCCGTATTGGGGGCCGGGCATGGCGGACTTGCCATGGCTGGTCACCTGGCCATCATGGGACACAAGGTAAACATCTACAACAGAGGTGAGGAGAGGCTCTGGGGAGTTAAGTCGTCCGGACTGATTGAAGTAACGGGCGAGATCGAGGGTTTCGGTAAAATAAACCTTGCAACAAACTCTGTATCAGATGCAATAAAGGATGTTGAACTGATCATGGTTGTTATTCCGGCTAGTGGTCATAAGTGGCTTGCAGAAGAAATGGCGCCTCACGTGACCGACGGACAAATTATCGTGCTTCACCCGGGAAGGACATTCGGAGCGCTTGAATTCAAACAGGTTTTTACACGCATGGGTTGTAAGGCCGACGTCATTATATCTGAAGCGCAGACCTTTATATATGCCTCTCGTGCCAACGGTCCGTCGCAGGTTCAGATATTCAGAATAAAGCACTCTATTCCTGTAGCTTCAGTCAGAGCACATCTGATACCGACGGTAATCAACAAACTGAGGCAATTCTACCCCCAGTTTATGCCAGGCGATAATATCTTCAAGACCAGCCTCGAAAATATAGGCAGTGTCTTTCATCCCGCATTATGTGTACT
>CAYRQY010000247.1:0-4142 GCA_964426435.1 uncultured Rikenellaceae bacterium
TGCCCACTATCGAATCAGCAACTATAATTATTATTCCGCCGCCATTGCCACCTGACGATGCAGTTGATCCTGCAGCCCGTGTTGAGGCCCCGCCTCCGCCTCCTGCAAATATGCCATTATCAATAACTGTTCCCCTCAGGCTCGTACCGCCCAGTCCGCCCGGCTGGGCATTGGTTTCACATCCGCCTAAAATCTTTTCAGGTCCGCCGTCACCTCCCAGCCCCCTGTTGGAGCCGCCACCGCCTCCGGAGTATTTGCCATTGCCTCCTCCACCGCCTGTCAGGTTGATACCCTGACCCTTTGCATGATTCGGAAAGAGCAGGACAGAATTCCAGTCGTGTATCGCAACACCCTCACCCTTTATACCGGCATTATTGTAAGTAAATGGATAAGAATCGAGACCGTTGCCCGGCAGGATGTAACAGTTACCGTCGCCGGCCGTGCCGGCAGCTCCCCTGAAACCCGTACCTGTAACATCAATATCAGCATTCAGTATCAGTTTTCTCCCGGCTATCACGGCAAAGACTCCTCCCGTGCCGCTGCTGCTGCTCCATGGACGTGCATGCAGTGTGGTGTTCACTTCAGGCATTGTGTAGTAAGGAACACGGATCAGCTGTACATTCCCGATTACGTTGTATGTATTGAGTATAAATTTGGTGAATACAACTGTCCGGGCAGGTATATTCACAGATTGAACAAGGAGAAATTCATAGCCGCCAGGTTCTCCGATCTTCGTCTGCACAGCCTGCCCGTAAGAACCCTGATCGGTAACAATTCCGACACCCTGCATCTGTATAAGCAGAACCGTGTCGCCGGCTGCAAACTGCGAAACCTGTGTAAGATCGTTGATAATAACAAAATCGGCTCCTAAAGAGTTTACCTTCGCATATTTGTTGATTGTGTCGCTAAGAACCTGAGAAGAAGCAACCGTCGCTGAGCCAATACCTGTTAAGAACAACAGGCTGATCATCATTCTCCCTATATAGCTTGACAGGCTGCCTTTCATTAAAATGAAATGATCCGCTAATATAACCAAATATTTATTGATTTAACCAATTTCAGACAGCAGGGTTTTTATTATCACGGTTATCAACTGTATACAATAGCGGATACTCCAGGTAAAAGACAGAACCCGCATCTGCTTCGGACTCGAACCAGATTCTTCCGTTGGCATTCTCCACATACCTTTTTACTATCGACAACCCCAGGCCCATTCCGGATGACTTTGTGGTAAAATTAGGCGTAAACATCTTTTCCCGCAGAGATTCAGCAATTCCCGTTCCGTTATCGGCCACCGAAACGATAACCTTATTCTCTTTTGTTTCAATGTTAACCTTTATCAGACCTTCCCGGCCATGAGGTATTGACTGAATGGCGTTTTTTAAAAGGTTCGAGAAGACGCCGTTCAGATGCTCCTTATCGGCAAAAATGAAAATCCTTTTCTCTCTTGGCCAGCTTAACCTGAATGTAAGGTTGTCACTTCCCTTGAAAAGGTCGAGGGATGTCCTTATCTGCCCGACCAGATCAACCTCGACCGGCCTTGCCTCAGGCATCTTTGCAAATGAAGAGAATGCCGATGCAATGGATGAGAGACTCTCAATATACTCTATCTGGTTCCTGGTGAAACGTTCCAGCTTCTTTTCGAAACCCGGAGCCCCGTCCTTCCACGACTTAAGGAGCTGCTGGACGTTCAGCTTCATCGGGGTCAGCGGATTCTTGATTTCATGTGCTATCTGCCTTGCCATCTCTCTCCAGGCATATTCCCGCTCTGAGGCAGTTAGCTTCCTTGCGCTCTCTTCAAGCTCATCGAGCATCTTGTTATAGTGCCTTACAAGTTCGCCTATCTCGTCGCTGTTGTTATATGAAAGATGTTCGCTTTTTCTGCCAAGCCTTACTGAAGCGAGTCCGCTGCTGAGCATCGAAAGGGGTGAAGTAAGCCTGCTGCTGATGAAAACAGCCAGGCTCATGGTAATTACAATAAGCAGCAGCGTGAGATTAATAACTGCCACAATCAGGTTGGATATTTCCTTTGCAAGGACACTCTGCATCCTGAAGTAAGGCAGGTTGAGATATGCAAGAAGCTCATTATCATCATTATAATAAGGCACATAAGCAGATATATACTGAAGATTGCCTATCTTCTCCTGCTGATAATACTCCCTGGTTATATTGCGCAGGTTGAGGAAAGCAGTGTTGTGCATGCGGCGGCTGGCAAGGTTCCTGTGAAAGATTTCCGGTCTTGAGGTGGCAAGCAGGTAACCATTTACATCGTAAAGGTTGATGTCTGTATTGACAATATTTGAGAGCCTGATAAGTATCTCATCAAGGGTGTCGAATGAGTCGTTCCTCCAATCCCTGGCAAGGCTCTTCCCACCGGCAAGCATGTTGTCAAGTTCTATGTAAACGGAGTTCAGCTTTTCCTTAAGATCCTCATAGTGCCTGGTCCTGTACTGACTTATCGTAAGAGATGTAATAATTATTCCCACAAGTACGAACGAGAAAAGCAAAACGCCAATAAACGACAGCTGCAATTTTTGTCTGAAATTGAGGTCCGGAAGATTCCTGAGTACGGGGCGCCGGACAAGAAGCATCACAATATTGATAAAGAGAAAGACAAAGGTAAACAGGTATGCAAATGAAATTACCATATCTCCGGCTGTCAGGAAAGGCTTGCTGATAATCACCGTAACATTGCCGTTACGATACAGTATATGCCTGAATTTCTCCTGTCTGAACTCCCGGTAATCAGTGCTCTTGCCGATATAGCTTGCATCCGTTTTGTTATAGGAAAAGTCTCCTGTTCTCAGAACTATCTCTCCGTCGATATACTTGGCAAATGAATAATCCCTTATTCTTGAATACCCGTAATACCTTTTGTCAAGCAGAAGTTCAGGATATCCGGGCTGAAATATGTTTATATCGCTGTAAAGCTCAATGAAGAGGCCGTTTGCCACACCCTCTGTCATGGAGTAAAGAAGCTTTCCGAGATAGTAGGCCCTGCCCATCTGATTGTCGATAAAATGGAAGTCCGTCCCGGTTATTACATGCCCATCCTCTTTAATCCTATCCTCGAAGAACCGGAAACAGGAGCTGTACAGCTCACCGTCCGGGCCTATCCTCAAAGATTCATCTGAACGGCAAAGTACAATATTGAGGTTGTAATTTCCCATGTAACCGTCAAAATAGGTTTCATAGAGATACCTGAAAACAATGTCAAAATCATCCCGTCCGAAATAATCGACCATCATCATATTCTCTAGAACAGGATCCGCCGAGATAACCGGCCACATTTCCATCAGATGGTATTCTGCTTCCGGATCATTCTCGGTTGAGAAGGCAACAGCCTGTATCTTAAGATTCTCTGTAATTTTCTTTTCGGACTGGGTCGTGATAATGTAGAGGGACCATATTCCGAATATCACTGAAAAGATAACGGTCCTGTTGAAAATACCTGATTCCCTTTCCCCGGTTATCCACACAAGAGGAACGATTATAAGATAAAACAGCAATGAAGGGATCAGTATGTCTGGCTGACCATAACAGATAATCAGCAGGGGTATTGCGGAAATAACGGTTGCAGGTGCCACAACCCTGAATGCGGTACCCTTAAGTGACCTCATAACCTTCATAAGGTAAAAGATAACTACAAGAAGAAGCATTATCACCGATGCATAACCTGCAATACTCAGGCCAGTTATTACCAGTACCTTATAAGCTTCAAAGCTTATATTCGAGGCAAAAACAAGATGCCTGAAAACAACATTGTGAAGATGGAAGAGCAAAACACCCGGCACAAGCAGTAGGGCAAGCAATAATGCTTTGCTTCCAAAAAGAGTTTTTTCCCCCCATTTTCCGGAAGGATAATATTTCATGAAAATCCTGGAAAATAGCGTGAGCAGGACTGAGGCCGTCAGGAGGTGGCCGAGTGAAGGAACAAGGAGGTTAAGTGTGTAGCTGTAAGGAGAAAACAGAGTGCTTGTAAACAGAACGGAAGGCTTGCCTATAATAAAAATAATAAGATAAACCAATTCCTCTAAAAAATAAACAAAAAAATAATGACAAACATAAAAAAAATACATAACTAAAACAAATTAATCAAAAATAATCCAAAATTACTTAACAAGAAGACAAGCCATAAATAA
>CAYRQY010000248.1:0-4135 GCA_964426435.1 uncultured Rikenellaceae bacterium
GTATTGACATATTGAATGGGTGGCTGGGCCGTTGATACAACAGTGATAATAGCCAGAATTACCGTAATCGTATATTTCATTGTGAATGATATTGAATGACCCTCCTTCGCCAAGGCTCCGGAGGGCGAAGCCACTGAATGACTTTCTTTAAGGTTCCCAGTCATCCGTCCGGAACGATGAGGCCGGCAGCCCTTCGGTATTGAAGAGGTCTCCGATAACAAAGTCTTTGAATGCGTATCTCACCGCAACAGGCTCACCGACAACGGGGGAGAAGAGTGTTACACCCGAATTGGTAATAAATGCTTTTGCAGGATAAAACCTCTTGTTGGTTCCTGCAACCTCGAAGTTGGAGAGTTCTTTTCCAAACGAAGTAAGCCCGTTCAGGGCATTGTCAAAAATTAGCTTTACCATACTGCCTTCCACTGTCATCTCCTTTAGGGCGGGACCCTCGCAGGCAAATCCCTTAATCCCGTAAGTTTTGGCCAGGGCCAGGTATGCAAGTCTGTCTCCTGCTGCCTTCTTATTGGCAGGATGGATATTGTCTTTCTCTCCTGTATCCATTATGCAGGCCATCCCCATATTTGTACCGTCCTTGACAGCCTTAAGCTGCGCTTCCCTCAGAAAGGCCGAATTCAGTCCCGTTGGTCCGTAGTCGAAGGGGGCAATCTGAACATAATAGAAAGGAAATACACCTGTCTCCCAGACAGATCTCCAGTTATCGGCGAGGCCCGGCATGAGTTTCTGATAATATAATGGTTCATTCCTGTTCGACTCGCCCTGGTACCAGATAGCTCCGCGAATCCCGAAACCTGCTATGGGATTGATCATAGCATTGAAGAGTACCGTAGGTGTCTGGGGTGACAGGTTTTCCGGCTTCTGACCCTTATCGGGAAGTTTTACCCAGTCAAAGTTTCTGAAACCATTTTCACTGATCCAGGGTTCAATCCTCGTACCTCCCCAGCTGGTGCAGATTAGACCGACAGGTACATTAAGTGCTTTGTTGATCATAAGTCCGAAGAAATAGGCAGTGGCACTGAATTCTGCCACATTCTCCGGTTCGCAGGGTTTCCACGATCCGGTGAAGTCGTCCAGCGGCGTGAGACTTGTCACCCGTGGTACAGTAATCAGCCGGATGGAGTTGTTTGACGATGTGGCAATGAACTCGTTGGACCCTGTTATCGGTTGATTTCTGTAGCCCTTCATCGGCATCTCCATATTGGATTGCCCCGAGCAGACCCATACTTCTCCGATCATCACGTTTCTGAGCGTTACGGGTTTGCCATCGCTGATTGTAACGGTATAGGGTCCTCCTGCAGCCGGTGTTGGAACTTTAAGTTTCCAATTGCCTTCCCTGTCGGCACGCGTGGTAGCCGATCGGTTATTCCATGATGTTCTTACACTTACAGTTGCATTTGCTGCAGCCTTACCCCAGATGGCCACACTGGTCTGTTGCTGCAGGACCATATTGTCGCCGAAAATTGAAGGCAGCTTTATTTCAGCGCTGACCGAAAGCGAAAAAGCAAGAAACAGCACCATCAGGGTGCCTGACTGAATTAAAGATCTTTTCATAGGATGTGATTTTTGAGATTGATTATCTTCTTATGTAATGGATAATATCTGATCCTTTACATTATCAGGTTCGAATACTTTTTTCCAGTCCTCCTTAATGAATTCCTTAAGGCCTCTCCGGAGTGCTTTATTGGCCGCATCGGAGAATACTGCTCCCGGCAGCTCATTGAAAAGTACAGCCATCTGAATACGAAGGTGGCCCAGCAGGAAATCCCTTGCTGCATCAGCAGGGACACCCCGTTTTATTACCTCGTCGAGTCCCTGCCGTATCACATAAATACATGTCGAAGCGAGTGTCTCTACAAGAGCCGGTTCCAGCAGACCCATCTGTTCAACACTTATTCTGTGGGATCTTGAAACAGGAGCATAGAACCTTCTTGCCAGCTCTTCTCCATTTATGTAGTCTTCTTCAGATCCCTGCATCAGGGCACATACGATCGCCTGTTTTGCGGCAACACCGCCAAAATGGTCTTTTACAGCCTCTTCTGTTGGTTCCCAGTTGAAAATCGATGGATGAGCAGGGTGGGTTATAAAATATGCCACATCGGACCGTTTGAATAATTTCCCGGCCAGGGCGGCAGCGGGATCAAGTGTTATAACCAATGCACCTTCTTTCATTTCTGGTATAATCTCCTCAGATACCTTCTCCAGGGCGACATCGGGCACGGCAAGGATCACCGCATCGGACCCCGGTATGCAATAACCTGTTTCCGATACCTTTATTCCTTTTTCAGCAAGACTGGCAATTCCGGTTGGGGCAATCTCATGGTAAGTAACCACATAGTCTGAATCCTTCAGGTTATGTGCAAGCCGGAGCCCCATCTTTCCACCGGCTCCCACGAGTGCAACTTTTAACATTTTATTCTGATTTAGTGAATTAACTAAAATCCTTTATTGCGATTTTCCTGCCTGTTTTTGCAGATTCGTAAGCTGCCCAGACAAGCCTGACAGTTTCAAAATTATCCCCTGCAGTTGTTTCTGTTTTCCCAATACCCATCAGATCGCTGAGAATGTCGTTATTGCATGCCACGATACTGGGAGGCTCCGGTTCAAGCCTGTCTGTCTGCCAGCTGTATTTTTGCATGGTCATCTTCTCATACGTTGTCTTGTTACCGATGGTAATGGCAAAATTATAATCAGGATCGAGTCTCACACTGCCCTTGTCACCTTCGACAAGCAGCAGTACCTGTGGAAAGACCTCCTTTTCAAGCGGCGAGCTGAAGGATATCTGCTGAACACAGACCATGCCGTTTTTCATTCTGAGCATGGATGTCGCCACATCCTCACCCTTAATATTCGGATTGATTGTCTGTATCTGTGTAAAAATTGTTTCAGCTTCGCCAAAAAGATAACGCAGGACATCAAACTGATGTGATCCCTGGTCGGTAAGTGCAAATTGCTCAAGAGTTGCCAGGAAAGGTTGAGTTTCAAACAGTGGGAAAGCAGTGTTCCATAATGAGTTACATCGAAACGGCTTGCCAATTACATCTGAGCCAAGGATCTCTTTCATCCTCCTTATCTGGGGCTGCCACCTGTAATTCTCGTGTACGTAGAATTTAACACCTGCCTCACGGGTGACCTGCATCATTTTTTTTGCGATCGCGAAGGAGGGAGCCATTGGCTTCTGACAGATAACATGCTTCCTGTATTTTGCAGCAAGTTCAACGAACTTCGAATGTGTGTCGACATCGGTAATTATGTCAATGAAATCAAGTTCCTCATTTTCCATCATCTCCTCAGCATCATCGTAGGTACGGGGAATGCCAAATCGTTTTGCCAGGTCATCGGCTTTCGATTTTGTACGGTTATATAGTGCCACGCATTCAGCACCGTCCAGTTCCTGCCAGCCGCCCAGCTGAAACTGCGACCAGAACCCGCAGCCGAGGATTGCAAATTTCAGCTTATCCATGAGCTTAATTTTTTACGTTTTATTAAAAAAGTGAATCAGAAATTAGACAAAGTGATGTTAATTGTTTATCTTCTCATCGTTGCAAAATAAAGTCCCGACAAAGAACAACCGCCAGCTGGCGATTGAAAAATACAAAGAAAAAATTAAACGGCCAATCAATTGTTTTAAAACATTCATTTACAAGAAGTACAATATTTATTAAACCATGAAATCATATGAAAACAACTACCCGCCGGAATTTTATAAAAACTGTCGCTGTTCCTGTGGTAGCAGCGCCCTTCATCATTCCTTCCCGTGTCTGGTCCAATCCTCCCGGTAATCGTATTACCATGGGTTTTATTGGTACGGGAAAACAGTCTTATTACCTGGCATCAAGATTTTTGCCTGTGACCCAGGTTCTTGCCGTCTGCGACGTTGATACTACCCGCCGCAGGCATGCCCTGCAGACGGTGGATAAGTATTACACCGATAACAAAGACAAGGGAACTGCCGGGTGCCGTGAATACAAAGATTACCGTGAACTGCTGGAGCGCAGGGACATCGATGCCGTATGTGTAGCAACGCCGGATCACTGGCATGCCGCAAACATTATACAGGCTCTTGAGAATAAAAAAGATGTGTATTGCGAAAAACCATTAACTCACAACATTCAGGAAG
>CAYRQY010000249.1:0-4082 GCA_964426435.1 uncultured Rikenellaceae bacterium
CCAGGAGATCGCAAACGCCATTGCCAGGTACCACCCTGAAGTCTACCTGATGATCCTGCTTATCGACGAGAGGCCGGAAGAGGTGACCGACATGGCCAGGAATGTAAAAGCAGAGGTTATCGCATCAACCTTTGATGAACCCGCTGAAAGGCACTGCAGGGTTGCAAATATTGTTCTCGAAAAGGCAAAGAGGCTCGTCGAGTGCGGCCACGACGTGGTCATTCTTCTCGACTCCATCACAAGGCTCGCCAGAGCTTTCAACACCACTGCCCCGGCTTCGGGGAAGGTACTGTCAGGCGGAGTTGACTCAAATGCACTTCATAAACCGAAAAGATTCTTCGGAGCGGCAAGAAACATTGAAGATGGTGGTTCCCTCACTATCCTCGCCACGGCGCTTACAGAAACCGGGTCAAAAATGGACGACGTGATCTTTGAAGAATTCAAGGGCACTGGAAACATGGAACTCCAGCTCGACAGAAAGCTGTCAAACAGAAGAATATTCCCATCCATCGATATACCCGCTTCATCCACACGCCGCGAAGACCTTCTGCTGAACAGGAGTATCATGCAGAAAATCTGGGTTCTCAGGAATTACCTCGCCGATATGAATGCTGTCGAGGCGATGGAATTCCTGCGCGACAGGCTTATGCAATCGAGATCGAACGAAGAATTCCTTATTTCGATGAACGGGAGCTGACAGATCGTTAATTTTTACTATCTTTGCACTTTATTTTTAAATTAATATATTATTAATCAATATTATACAATGGGAACGAAAAAATTCATAACATGCGACGGCAACCAGGCCGCTTCTCATGTTGCATATATGTTCAGCGAAGTAGCTTGCATATATCCAATTACACCATCATCAACAATGGCAGAGCTCATCGATGAGTGGGCTGCTGCAGGAATGAAGAATATCTTCGGCGAGCAGGTAAAGGTCGTCGAGTTGCAGTCGGAAGCCGGAGCAGCCGGAGCTCTCCACGGAGCTCTCCAGACGGGAGCCCTCTCCTCAACATTCACGGCATCGCAGGGTCTTCTTCTCATGATACCTAACATGTACAAGATTGCCGCTGAGCTTCTTCCTGGTGTATTTCATGTCAGCGCCCGGTCGGTGGCCGCTCACGCACTTTCAATATTCGGCGACCACAGCGATGTTTATGCAACACGCCAGACTGGTTTTGCACTGCTTGCAAGCGGAAGCGTCCAGCAGATAATGGATCTTGCAGGTGTGGCACACCTCTCAGCCATCAAGTCACGTCTTCCTTTCCTCCATTTCTTCGACGGTTTCCGTTCATCAGCCGAGGTACAGAAAATTGAAGAGCTTGGCATGGATGACCTTAAGAAACTGATCGACCACGATGCCCTGAAAAAATTCAGGGATAATGCCCTCAGTTCCGAACACCCGGTAACAAGAGGAACAGCTCAGAACCCGGATATTTTCTTCCAGGCCAAGGAAGCTATCAATCCGTTCTACGAGCCTCTTGCCGATATAGTGAACTCATACATGCAGGAGATAACAAAACTTACCGGACGCGAATACAAACCATTTACATATTACGGAGCCCCCGATGCAGAGAACATTATCATTGCTATGGGTTCGGTAACCGACACAACACAAGAGGTGATTGATTACCTGAGTGAAAGGGGAGAGAAAGTAGGTCTCATTACCGTTCATCTCTACCGTCCCTTCTCGGCAAAATACTTCTTCGATGTATTACCATCCTCCGTTAAAAGGATAAGCGTTCTCGACAGGGCAAAAGAACCCGGCGCAACCGGGGAACCCCTCCTTCTCGATGTAAAAAGCATCTTCTACGACCATACCACGAAACCGCTGATTCTCGGCGGCAGATACGGACTCAGCTCCAAGGATACCACTCCTGCAATGGTTCTGTCGGTGTATGAGAATATGAAGCTCGGACAACCTAAGGATAACTTCACCGTTGGGATCACCGACGACGTCACATTTACATCACTCCCGCTTCTTCCGGAAATCCGTGTGGCACGCAAGGGAACATACTCCGCTAAATTCTATGGCCTTGGCGCTGACGGAACCGTTGGAGCCAACAAAAACTCCATCAAGATAATAGGCGACACAACCGATAAATATTGCCAGGCATATTTTGCCTACGACTCCAAGAAGTCGGGTGGTATCACAACTTCACACCTTCGCTTTGGAGATGAGCCGATACGTTCACCCTACCTTGTGATTACGCCGGATTTTGTAGCATGCCATGTACCTTCCTATCTCGATAAGTACGACATGCTTAAGGGCCTGAAGCCCAACGGGACTTTCCTTCTCAACTCGATCTGGGATGCGGAGGAGACAAAGAATCGTCTTCCCGACCATATGAAGAAGTATATGGCCGAGAACAATATAAATTTCTACATCATCAATGCAACCAAGATTGCCGATGAACTTGGCCTTGGAACACGTACGAACACCATAATGCAGGCTGCATTCTTCAAGGTATCGGGTGTGATCCCCTATGAAAAAGCCGAAAAGGAGATGAAGAAAGCCATCGAAAAGACCTATGGCAGGAAAGGCGAAGAGGTCGTGAAGATGAACTTCGGAGCTGTTGATATGGGAAGTGATGTGACAAAGGTTGAGATTCCTGGCGAATGGGCAGGCATAAAAGTTGAGAAAGCAAAGGATACGCGCGATATACCTGAGTTCATACGCGATGTGATGGAACCTATTAACAGGCTTAAGGGTGACGATCTTCCCGTTAGCGCCTTCAGCGGAAGAGAAGATGGCACATTCCCTGCAGGAACGACTGCATACGAGAAACGCGGTATTGCGGTGCATGTTCCCGAGTGGCAGCCAAACGAGTGTATACAGTGTAACCAGTGCAGCTATGTCTGCCCCCACGCAGCCATCAGACCTTTCCTCCTTACTGAGGAGGAGGCAGCAAATGCTCCGGCCGGAACACAGTTCATTCAGGGAATCCCCGGTGCGCTTAAAGCCTATAAGTACCGCATGCAGCTGAGTGTGTACGACTGCACGGGATGCGGTAACTGCGCCGATATCTGCCCGTCGAAGAACAAGGCCCTCGTGATGAAGCTTTTCGAAAGTCAGCTCGCTGAAGCAGATCGCTGGACATACATGCACGGGAAGGTGGGTTACAAGGATACCGTTGTGGACAAATTCGTGAACGTTAAGAACAGCCAGTTCGCACAGCCCCTGTTTGAATTCTCGGGTGCATGCGCAGGCTGCGGAGAGACACCTTACATAAAAGCAATAACCCAGCTCTTTGGCGACAGGATGATAGTGTCGAACGCCACAGGATGCTCATCAATATACGGCGGCTCGGCACCATCAACACCATATACCGCCAACAGTAAAGGCAAAGGGGTAGCCTGGGCCAATTCGCTGTTTGAGGATAATGCCGAGTTTGGTTACGGCCTCGCCCTCGGAGCCAACAAACTGAGGGAACGTATAGCTATCAGAATGACAGATGCCCTCACTAAAGGCGCACTTAATAACGGGGGGCTTAATGCGGATACAAAAGAAGCATTTGAGGAGTGGCTCAGAGAGATAAACAATGCCGAGGCATCAAAGGTTGCTTCAGAGAAGGTGATCGAAGCCTGTAAAAAGGATAATTCCGCAGTTGCAAAAGAGATACTTGACCTGCAGAAATACCTTGTCAAGAAATCTCACTGGATCTTCGGAGGAGACGGATGGGCTTATGATATAGGTTACGGAGGCCTTGATCATGTTATAGCTTCAGGAGATGATGTAAATATCCTTGTTCTTGATACGGAGGTATATTCAAATACGGGCGGACAGGCATCGAAAGCCACACCCGCAGGGGCTGTCGCCAAGTTTGCAGCTTCCGGCAAGAAGATACGCAAGAAGGACCTCGGGCAGATGGCAATGAGCTACGGATACGTATATGTTGCACAGGTTTCGATGGGTGCAAGCAATGCCCAGTTTCTGAAGGCAATAAAGGAGGCCGAATCATATCACGGACCATCACTTGTCATCGCCTATTCTCCCTGTATCAGTCATGGACTCAGGGAAGGAATGGGAAGAACCCAGGCACAGATGAAAGCCGCAGTGGAAGCCGGATACTGGCAGC
>CAYRQY010000250.1:0-4018 GCA_964426435.1 uncultured Rikenellaceae bacterium
TAGTTAAAGGTCAGTATGAGATCGTGGGGCCTGTCGAAATTGGCCGGGAACCAGTTACCTGAGTTAATTCTCTCCTCGGCAAAAGTGCCCGTGCTCCTGATAAGAACCCTTGAGTAGGTATATCCGAGGCTCCATCTTACACGTCCTTCAGGTTTCCTTACAAGCAATTCAAGACCATATGCCTTCCCGTTGATATTGACAAGGTCCCTTTCAATAAACTCATTCATAACCAGCCTTGTACCGCCCTTGAAATCGATCATGTTCCTGATCTTCTTATAATAGGCCTCTGCAGAAAACTCAATTTTATTCATGTTAAGCATCCTGTAATAACCAGCTGCAAACTGATCTGCCGACTGTGGTCTGAGGTGATAATCGCTCAGCTTCCATATATCGCTGGGAGATATGGAGACTGTGTTTGAAAGAAGATGAAGGTACTGCCGGGTATGATTGTAATTGAGCTTTGCCGTGCTGTGGGGTCCAAGCTTTAATGTCGCCGAGAGTCTCAGCTCGGGTCCTGCATATGATTTGTAGCTGCCTGCCTTTGTAAAGTCAAGGGTGTCGGTCACAGAAGCTATGCCCCTTGGGTAAAGGGGATCGTAGGTCAGCACTGTCTGGGGTCCTGTTGCATGGTATGCAACAAGCCTTAATCCTGAGTTGACTGACAGATAATCAGTAAGAATAAAATTATCTTCAAAATATAGTGCCGTTTCTATTCCTGCCTGTTTCTGAATAGTGTTTGGAATCACCAGGGAGGAGTCGCCGGAAGGAAGAAAACTTCCGGGCATAACGGTATAGGCTTTCAGATCGGCACCGAAGTTGAATTCATGCCTTCCGGGAAACCATGTGAAATCGGCTTTTAGTCCGGTGCTGTTTATGCTGTGTGAAAGGACAAATGCTTCTGCCGGTACTCTCAGGCTTGAAATATCGTAGTCGTAATAACTGTTATTGAGCGTCAGGTTGCTGAAGAAACGGCTGCTGAAAAAATGGCGCCACCTCAGTGAGGCAATCATATTTTCATACCTGTATACTGTATCGGAGTTGAATCTGAAGGAGTCGAAGGAGTAATATGCTGAAAAGTCTATTTTATTGTATCTGTCAGGCTCATAGCATATCCTGGTGTTAAGGTCGGTGAAGAATGCGTTGCTGTTATTCAGCGCAGGATTCTTTATTACCTTAAGCAACCAGTCGGAATAGGTCAGCCGGCCGGCAACAAGATAATACAGGGTATCTTTCTTCAACGGGCCCTCAACCACAAAGTGAGTGGTAACAGGGCTTATTCCGGCATTTCCCATGAATTCCCTGCGGTTTCCGTCCCTGGCGGTGATATCAAGGACCGATGATAATCTCCCGCCATATCTTCCGGGTATAGCTCCCTTATAGAGGGTTACATCCCTTATAATATCCGGATTGACGGCTGAGAAAAAGCCGAAGAAATGTGAAGAATTATAAACCGGTGCTCCGTAGAGCAGTATCAGGTTCTGGTCTGCCGATCCTCCCCTTACGTTAAAGCCTGCTGACCCCTCTCCCACCGCCTGCACTCCCGTGACCTGGAGCATGCTTTTCATTATGTCCGCCTCTCCCAGTGATGTTGGTGAAAGCCTGAAGGTTGTTATGTTGATCTTTTCCATGCCCGCTTCGTGCCTTTGAAAGGTCACACTCTTATCCGCCGTAATAACGGCCTCTCTCAGTGGAATAAGCACACTCCTCATCTCAACTTCAAGCTCGCCGGTTCCATACAGGTTGAGATCAATTATCTTTTCCTTCATCCCGATAAAGGTGAACATCACAGAGTAGCTCCCCCGCGGGACAGATAAAGACCAGAAACCATAGGCATTTGATATTGCTCCCGCAGAAATCCTTGGTATATAGACAGTTACTCCGGGCACAACCTCCCTGGTATCCTGGTTTCTAATGTACCCCGAAACTGTAACCATACCCGGCAGATTCCTTTCGGAAGGGTTGCCGATGTCAACCACTATATTCCCGGCCGGAGTCCCGGACTCCACAACATCAGAGTAATCAAGTCCGGGAATATAGTTAACCTCCTGTGCGGGTGTGACCTCTTCAGATTTTATGGCATAATATTTTGTAAGGATAATCCTTCCCGTGTTATCTGTGTAATAATGGATCTGCTTTCCGCTGAACAGGGTGTCGAGGATCTCAAAAAGCAGATCTTTCTCTCCGTACCAGCCAAGTTTCAGATCGCTTATCCACTCATCTCTGTAGAAAAATTTAACAGGGTAAACAGATTCCGCTTTCCTCACGAACTCCTCAAATGTGTTCCCGCCATAATCCCAGCCAACCCTGTAATGCTCCTGGGAAGGTGCAGCCGTTGCAGTCAGCAATAAAAAGCAAATGATATAACTTCTAATCCTCATCGGAGGGGCAGGTTATCTTCCGGCGTTGTCGAAATGTTTCACAACAGGAATAAAGGAGTAAGGATCTTTCCATGTGATCCTTACCCTGTTATTCCTCAGATAAGCATTTATTTCCTTTCGCTCTGCTTCAAGGAGCTTCAGCAGCGCTCTTTTTCCCTTTACCGGCATTGCCCCGCTTTCTGTCACAAAAAACAGGCTGTGTGCCTGATGAAAGAGGTCATATCTGCCGTCAGCACCGAGCGGATAGATAATCTTGGTGTATTTTGCATATAATTCAGACCGACCCGCATAAAGGACATTAACATACCCTTTAAGGATGCCTGATGGGTCATTTCCGGAGTTTATGATGCGATATATTCTGCCTTCAAAGTAAAGAGAGAAGCTGTCGACCATCTCCTTGTTCATAATAATAATCGGTCTGTTTTCTGTCCTCAGAATCAGTTCATCATTACAGATATCAAATCTCAGGTCAAGGTCGCTGTATTTTACACCGTTGAATGTTACGGATCCTTTCAGGAATTCATCCGAAAGGTAATAGGGGTCACCCTGCGCTTTTGCATACCGGTTGTGCCATATCCTTCCGTTAAGAAGCTGCATGTAGGATGAAGGCTCAGAGTTGCTTTCACCATAAAACAGGGCGGCACTCTGTCCGGATGCCGGAAGGGTGCCGCTGCATACAGTAATAACCAGTACAGATATCAGAATATATCCGGCATACCTGATCATCAGGTTACTTTATGATCGGAGTGAGCACAATATTCCTGTAGGTGACTTTGCCATGGTCGCCCTGCAGGTATATGGGTCCCGGAGAAAAGACATCTGATTTCATGGCTCCTCCGGTAGGTCCGTAAACCGGCTGGTTGTCAATTATCTTCACACCATTCAGAATAACCGTTATATGCCTGTCGCACAGTGTCATATCCATTGTCTGCCATTCTCCGGCGGGCTTTTCAGCGGCAACTGTCGGGGTTATCCGGCTGTACACAGCTCCCATGTTGTGCGGATCGAGGTTTCGCTTATAGGAATCGACCACCTGTATTTCGTACATGCCTCTCAGGTAAACACCGCTGTTTGATCCCGGAGGAATATTAACCTCAAGTTTCAGGTTGAAATCCTCAAATTCCTGCTCAGTTCTGAGGTTTCCGAAACTTATTCTCTGACCGCCTTCCGGCTGGACAGGGTCGTTAACGAGTGTTCCGTCCACCACCTTGAATCCGTTTGTCTGCTTTTCATTAATAAGTCTCCAGCCTGTAAGGTCTATGCCGTTAAACAGGTTTACAGGTGTCCCGAATCTGACGTTTGAAAGATCGGGTGCCGGCGGAACAGGAGGCAGTTTCACTCCCGCAAACCGGGTCGTGTCCACTCCCAGTCCGGTTCGACGGGGTGAGAGAAGGATTCCATCAATCTTTTCTCCGTTCTTAACGATCTCAAGCCAGCTGGTAACCATCATTGTCCTTACCGGGTTATTGTTCTCATCCCGTTTCCTCACGAGGTTGCTTGTACGCTGTACTGTCAGGATATGATCCTTTGCCAGGAAGATATTTGAAACAGGGAGTACACTGCCCCCGCCCCACAGGATATCGGCATCGAGGTAATTCTCTTCCTGCCGTACCTCAAGCCATCCCACCGAACCGTTTGCG
>CAYRQY010000251.1:0-4010 GCA_964426435.1 uncultured Rikenellaceae bacterium
AAGGCAATTGTATGAGGCCGGCATGGATGTGGTAAGGATCAACTCCGCCCATCTTAATGTCGACGCCGCCATTCAGATAATAAATAATGTCAGGGCAGTCTCGGATAAGATTGCGATACTGCTCGATACCAAAGGACCTGAAATCAGGACAACAACATCAGATCAACCCATTATTCTTGACAAAGGGTCAACCATGATTATTGAGGGCGATCCGGGCCGGAAGAGCACGCAGGAGCGTATATATGTGAATTACAGCGGATTTGCGGATGATGTTCCTGATGGCTCACTGGTCCTTTTCGATGACGGGGAGATCGAACTCAGAGTTCTTCACAAAAGCGGCAATGCAGTTGTATGCCAGGTCGAAAACGATGGAGTGCTGGGATCAAGGAAAAGCGTGAATGTTCCCGGCGTAAAGATATGCCTTCCATCGGTGACGGACAGAGACAGGACTTTCATACAAATGGCAGTTGAACAGGGTGTGGATTTCATTGCCCACTCCTTCGTACGGTCTGTACAGGATGTGATTGACGTCACGGAGGTTATACACCAGTACGGAGGTGAGATCAAGATCATCGCAAAGATAGAAAATGAAGAGGGTGTCTGTAATTTTGACGGGATACTTGAACATGTTTATGGCGTTATGGTTGCTCGGGGTGACCTGGCAATTGAAATACCCTACGAGAAGATTCCGGTAATCCAGAGAATGATTATATCGAAGTGCATATCATCAAGGAAGCCGGTGATAGTGGCCACCCAGATGCTCCATTCGATGATATCGAATCCCAGGCCTACGAGAGCTGAGGTAAGCGACATCGCAAGCGCAATATATTCGCAGACCGATGCAGTGATGCTGAGCGGTGAGACGGCAATGGGCAGGTATCCGGTCGAGGCTGTCAGGACAATGACAAAAGTGGCAATTGAGACCGAGAACAACAAGGAGAAATTTCTTGAGATACCTCCGCTTAACCTGACCGGAGAAATATCATCATATCTTGCCAAGGTGGCTGTCAAGACTTCAGTCAGACTCGGCGCCAGGGGCATCATTGCAGACACCCTCGCAGGAAGTACTATACGCGACATGTCTGCCTACAGGGGGTATAAGCTTGTACTGGCGCAATGCTATTCGGCATCGACAATGAGAGAACTGGCTCTCTCTTACGGAGTTTATGCAAGCTTCCAGGAGAAGGGCGAGAGCGTCGATAATTTTATCAGGGTCGCACTCTCGGACCTTATTGAAGTACACGGCTTCAGGGATGAGGATATCGTAGTTGTACTGGCCGGCAATTTCTCGGGGAGTTCAGGTGTGTCGTTCATTGAGGTAGGTTCAGTTGAATATCTGAAGGAGAGGGTAAGAATAGGGATTGACAGCTGATTATTGGTCTGATTTTTGATGCATTCAACGATGGGGTAATTTTTAGAAAATGCTTAAAACACTGATTTTCACTTTTCTTTTTGCACTCCATCCGGTTCATGTTTCACTCATGAGTGTTGAATACGATGAGGGATCTGAGTCGTTCAGGGTTTTCATAAAGGTGTTCTTTGATGATTTTCTTGCTGATGCCGGTCTGATTGAGATTACTGAAGTCCCGGACATTGATATTTCAGACTATGATAAGCCTGACAACGAATTCACTGAAGAATATTTCAACAAAAGGGTACTCATATCTGTTAACGGGAGGCAGGTTAATGGCAGGCTGACTGAGGCAGAGCTCTCTGATGGAGAGCTTAATGTGAACATGCTCTTTGATGCCGGCAGGAAAATAAACGATTTGACCATACAGAGCCGGATAATGACGGATATCTTTAATGACCAGGCAAATATGGTTATTGTTAAAGTTAATGATTTTGAGGAAGGAGTGAAGCTCACCCCGCAAAAGACGGAACAGACTTTTAAAATTAAATAGACGAAGATTGTGAAAAACCATGTGACAGGGAAATTATTGTTGCTGATAATCTTATCGTTATTATGCGGAAACCTTAAGGCCACACATAACAGGGCAGGGGAGATCACCTATGTTCAGCTGTCCGATCTGACCTTCGAGATTACAATCACCACATTCACCTACACCCTCAGTTTTGCCGACAGGCCCACACTTGAGGTCAGCTGGGGAGATAACACCTTCTCAACCGCTCCGAGGGTAGAAATTGTTCTCTTGCCCAATTTCTATAAAAAGAATGTTTATAAGATTAAACACACCTACCCGGGCCCGGGCATTTACAGGATAGTGGTACAGGATCCCAACAGGAATTTCGGTGTCCTGAATATTCCGAATTCAGTGAATGTCGTTTTTTCAATCTCGACAATTCTTACAGTAAATCCATCGATGGGATTCAACAGCACTCCCATACTGCTTAATCCCCCATATGACAAGGCGGCCCTTGGATATGTTTTCATCCATAATCCTGCAGCCTTTGATCCTGACGGCGACAGCCTGTCGTATAAGCTTACGGTTTGTACCCGCGACGACGGGAAGCCGATTGAGAACTATACACTTCCGCCGGCAACCAACTCAATAACAGTCAACCCTGTTACAGGGGATCTAATCTGGGACACGCCGGCTGATACCGGAACCTACAATGTGGCTATCGAGATCCAGGAGTGGCGGAACGGAATAAAGATTGGTGTGGTGGTGCGCGATATGCAAATCGAGGTTTACAGCACGAAGAACAAACCTCCGGTAAACTCACCCCTTAAGGATATGTGCGTTGAAGTCGGGGAAAGAATTGAATTCCTCGTTTCGGCCACTGACGAGGACAATGACATGATCAATCTTATAGCGACATCGGGGATCTTTAACATTTCCGCGTGTCCTGCGGAGTTCACCGTGGTCGAAACATTACCGGGATACTCTTCTTCATTGCTGACCTGGACACCATGCCATGAAGCGGTAAGGAACCAGTTCTACGACGTGATAATAAAGTCGGAGGACCTGGAAACCGACCTTCAGCTTGTGGATATTGACAATATGAGGATAAAGGTCCTGGGACCCTCACCGGTACTGGTCACTGCAATACCTGAAGGCAAGTTTATGAGGCTTTTATGGGAGAATTACGGAACAGATTTCATCGCAGGATTCAGCATCTACAGAAGGGCAGGAGTCTCTTCATTTGAGCCTGATTCGTGTACATCAGGTATTTCCCCTTCCGCAGGATTTGTAAAAGTGGGCTATGTTGAAGGGAGTAACGTCATATCTTTTACCGATACAAATAACGGTGAGGGACTTGATTTCGGCACGGAGTATTCCTACAGGATCGTGGCCGTTTATCCAAACGGCACGGAAAGCAAGGCATCGAACGAGATCGCCTCAACACTGGTATCGGGGGTGCCCGTCATCACCAACGTCAGCATAACAAACACTCATCCCGTCAACGGATCTGTTTATATTGCATGGAAGAAACCTGACCGGCTGGATACAATCCCTGCAAATGGTCCCTATGAATATATCATTTACAGGGCAGACGGAACAGGGGGCACAAATTACCAGCAGATCAGCTCGATTAATACCTCCGACCTGAATGATACAGTATTCATCGATAACAATCTCAATACCCAGGCAAGGGGTTATATCTACAGGATAGAGTTATACAACAATGCACCAGGAAACAGATTTCTTATCGGAGAACCCGGCGTTGCCTCCTCAATGTTCCTGGAGATAAGTCCGGGCGACCGGAAGGCCAGATTCGTGATTAACCGCAACGTGCCCTGGATAAATACAAGGTACGATTACTTCAGGTTAAACGAGGCAACCATGACATACGATTCCATCGGCTCCACAAACCAGCTGACATTCGTTGATACGGGACTTGAAAACGGTAAGGAGTATTGTTATTATGTGCGTTCCACGGGTGGGTACCTCAGACCGGATTTGCCGAAGAACCTTATAAATCTTTCCCAGAGAACCTGCACGGTGCCGGTCGACAATGAGCCTCCCTGTCCGCCGGTTATTACCGTCACCAGCCAGTGCGACAGCCTCACCAACACGGTCAGGTGGCGGATTGATGATCCTGAA
>CAYRQY010000252.1:0-3991 GCA_964426435.1 uncultured Rikenellaceae bacterium
CGCAGCTGCAGCCATGGGCAGCCTGACCAGGAAGTCCCTTCTTGAAGTGTCAGGAGTTGTTTTTTTTGTTTTTTCTTTTTTCATTTTTGAATGTTTTAAGAAACTAGGTTTTGTTATAATTGATAAGCGAACTTTAATTCAGCCAGATGGATCAACCCGATAACTATTCACACAATTGAATTAAGATTAAAGCACCGTTCTAATCCCTGACACACCGCACAGACCCGGCGTCAGCTTCGTGATTACAAGTACCCGCAATAAGGTCGTAAGAGTGTCTGAAGATGGCGAAAGTCCTGAATATCCCGTCATAATCGTCATAATAATTGGTTGAGGTGAACCAGTTCCCCGAAATGCCCAATCCATCAAATTCCCCGTTGGTCCAGCGGACTCCAGCCGGTAAGGCATTAAAGCCCGATGCGTTTCTTTTTGCAGGATAATCGGAATTACCAGGTGCTCCCTGATTAGGTGAAGGAAGCCAGTTGGTCAGGGCTGACATTGCCTTGCTAATCTTGTTTCCCTGAGTGGTGCCATCATAATTGAATCCATTTTCAATCAGGTAATTTTGCAGTATTATCCACTCATCATACGACGGAATATGCCAGCCGGCAGGGCAAACACCGCGATTATCAGTGACAGCGAACCAGGTATAGAGCCGTCCGTACAGTTCAACATTGCTTTCATTGCCGTCGTAGGCCCACTGGTATTTAGGCTTTCCCCCTTGATAAACGACATCTCTTAAACCAAGTGTTGCCGGAGTCGTGGTGCCTATCGGATCACCGTTACGGTATCTGGTAACTTTCAGGTTTTCAGCCATCCACCACTGGTTACCTAATTCTACTATTGCATAGACATTACCATCGATGTCAGTAATCGTTTCGGGTTCTTCTTCCGGCTCTTTTTCGCATTTATTGGCCATCAGCAACAACCCGGAAAGAATGAAGACCAATAACCAGAAACTCCTTATCCTGTTTTTCATATTTGCTCGCTTTTTTACATAAAACTAGTACACCAGATTCCCGATGTCAATACTAAATTAGCAATGCAGGCTTCTGGATTAGTATTGGAGGTTTTTTTGAAAATTATCTTGAAATTTCTTTTGCACTTTGCAAAACATATAGTTTAACTTTGGCACGACTCGAACAATAAATAATTACCAGGTTAGAAATGACACATAAATACATTGATTTCGAAGTAGTTGAGAGATTCATGGAAGCTGTGATGGCTAAAGCAGGCATTCCGCCTGACGATGCCGACATTGTTACCGATGTGCTTCTGTGGGCCGACAGACTGGGATTTGATTCTCACGGGGCAAACCGCCTTAAGAATATATACCTCGACCGTATCAGGGACGGCATCCTCGATCCTGTCACTCAGTTTGAGATTGTAAGGGAGAGTCCGACAACCGCAGTGGTTGACGGTCATAACGGAATGGGCCATGTTGTGGGGTACAAGTCAATGAGTATCGCCATCGAAAAAGCCAGGAAATTCGGTATGGGCATGGTTGCTGTCCGAAATTCGACACACTATGGCTTTGCGGGCTACTACCCCCTTATGGCTGTCCGGGAGGATATGATCGGGATAACCGGCACCAATGCGCGGCCATCCATAGCACCTACGTTCGGGGTTGAGAATATGCTCGGAACCAACCCGCTTACATTTGGGATGCCGACTGATGAATCGTTTCCCTTCCTGCTCGATTGTGCCACATCGATAACCCAGCGCGGAAAAGTGGAGCTTTACGCCCGTGAAGGCAAGAAACTGCCCAAAGGATGGGTGATTGATGAGAAGGGCGAGAGTGAAACCGATTCGGCTGAAGTTTTGAAAGACCTTATCAGCGGCAAGGCAGCACTTACACCGCTTGGAGGTATCGGGGAAGAAACGGCAGGTTATAAGGGTTATGGCTATGCCACTGTTGTTGAGATACTTTCGGCAGCTCTCCAGCAGGGAGCCTTTATGAAGATGCTTCTGGGGATGAAGGACGGGAAGAAAATACCTTACCCGATAGGACACTTCTTCATTGCCATCGATATAAGCGCCTTTACAGAACCTGCAGATTTCAAAAAGACAACCGGAGACATACTCAGGGATCTGCGGGCTTCAAAAAAGATGCCGGGACAAGAGCGTATCTATACAGCCGGAGAAAAGGAGCACTACACATGGATGGAAAGGAAAGAGAAGGGCATGCCCTTCAGCAGGGAGCTCCTGAAAGAGTTCAGGGAGTTATGCAACGAATATAATGTCAGCGAGTTTCTTTCCCATTTTGAGGAATGAAACCCGTTCAGGGGTGCACATATTTACCCCTGTATTCCCTTTTCAGCAGTGCTGTAGCAGCCGGATTGCCGATTACTTCTTTCTTCTCTTCATCCCATTTGACAATCGATCCTGTGTTATAGGCTATCGTAGCGAGCTGCACCGTGGCAGTTGATTTGAAAGCATCCTCGGGATCAGAACTGATGATGCTCCGGTCCTTTTTCCGGACAGCTTCCAGGAAGTTTATGACATGATTATCCTGCATCATTGGTGTCGGCAGGGATATATCCTCACGCATAGCATTTCTTCCAGTGGGAAAAATAACGACCTTATTGTCCTCAGCAAACAGGGTTCCCTTATCACCGTAGAAGAAAATCCCGTTATTGAATTCCCTTGTTACATCGCCATTGCCCCATAGTCTGTGCTGCCAGATCACAGGCGCTTTCTTAAATGCCATATGGGCGGTAAGTGTATCCGGTGATGTTATCTGGTCCTTCATTACGAAAATGCCGCCCGTGGTCTGGAACTCCCGGGGCATCCCCTCTCCCATTATTTTGCGGATTATATCGATATGGTGTATACCCCAGTCTACAAGATGCCCGTTCCCGTACTCCTTTTCCAGTCTCCACGACCGGTGAGCGATGCTTGGCCGGTAATCGAGCTTCGGGGCAGGACCGCACCACTCCTCCCAGTCGAGCGATGGCGGCGGGGGCTGTATCTTAGTGTCCTGCGGTCCGGGATTGTAATGTATCTGCGCAACAATCTGCTGCACATTGCCTATTGTTCCGTTCTCAATAAGCTCCTTTGCCTTCATAAAGGCCTGGCTCTGACGCCGCTGGAACCCCAGCTGAACGATATTCCCAGCCTTTTTCCAGGCATTGACCATGGCAAGCCCTTCCATGACATCGTAAGCCAGGGGCTTCTCGCAGAAAATATCAAGTTTCTTCTCGCAGGCTGCAATGAACTGAAGGGCGTGCCAGTGAGGGATAGTTCCGATGAAAACAGCCTCCAGTCCCTTCATATCGAGAAGATCCTGATAATACTTGAAAGTCCTGGGTTTTGTTCCCTGCAGCTTCTCCACTTCCGTGGCACTGCTGCTGAGGTGGTCGGAATCGACATCGCATATGCCGATCACTTCAACACCTCCTGCTTTCAGGGCGGCTGTTGTGATCACCATTCCGTACCATCCCGCGCCTATAAGACCTATCCTGAGTTTGCGCTCCTGGGGCACAGAAGGTATAATGAAGGGCGACACCAGTCCCGCCGTCCCGGCCGAGGTTATTTTAATGAATTTTCTTCTTTCCATAATGAGAGCGTTTATTATTTTAATACTAATGCAATTTAACAGTTAAAACATTATTCCCAAAAAGTGGTTTTCCATATTCTTCACTAGAAATATTAAAAATAATTAATTTATTGAAAATAAATAAAATATCCCGATTATTAGTTGTATCTTGCGCATTATTTAATTTAAACAAAGATTATGAGCAATGGAAAAGTAAAATTCTTTAATGAATCAAAAGGATTCGGATTCATAAAAGAAAACAATTCAGAGGTTGAGTATTTTGTACATGTAACAGGACTGATAGACAGGATCGGAGAGAATGACGAAGTAACCTTTGACGTGGAGATGGGAAAAAAAGGATTGAATGCGGTAAATGTTAAGCTTGCATAGTTTAATCAATTATAGACATTTAGAATTTTAAGTCCCGCTTGAGGTGGGACTTTTTTTTTACCAATA
>CAYRQY010000253.1:0-3941 GCA_964426435.1 uncultured Rikenellaceae bacterium
CGGGTCAGCTGTATTCATTGTTGTCTCCCATTTCCTGGCAAGCAGAAAGCCAGCCCCGCCTCTTCCCCTAAGACCACTATACATCAGTGTATCAACTATTTCACGTGGATTCATATACCTGACGCACTTTTCAAGTGCAACGAAGCCGCCAAAAAGGGTGTATTCGTCGAACGAATCAGGTGATAAAACCCCGCTGTGAATTGTTGCTATATGATACTGGTAGTTCAGAAAATTGTCGAGATATTTTTCCCTTACTTCACCGGGAAGGTTAACCGGGCTCCTGAGCATCGTGTCCGACAGGAAAGTATTTGCCATATCGGTAATTCCCAGCTTAACGCGTTTGTTTAAACTCCTGGGCTTAATGTGCTTAAGAATAATCTCCTCAACCTGTTCCTTACGCACATTAACATACCTCGAATGGAGATGATCGCCTGTAACGATCTCAAGAAGGGGTGTCTGGTTGCACACCCCGACGCATCCTACGGGCTTGAGCCGCAGATTCAGTTCATATCCCCTTTTTACATCCATCACCGACTCGAGCACCTCGCGGCTACCGCCGGCCACACAGCATGAACCCAGGCCGATACGAACCTCCGCATCCACATTTGCTTCCTCCCGCGACTCTTCTGCCTGGCCCTTTGTGCCCGATGTGTTCAGGAAATCTGCTATTATCTCTTCAGTCTGATTGGGTTTTACATGACCATAGGTTTTATCGTCTATCTGCACAACCGGAGCCAGTGTACAGCATCCAAGGCAGGCAACCTCCTCTATGGAGAAGAGATTATCCCCCGATGTGCTTGTTGATTCATCTATCCCCAGCGTTCGCCTGAAGGAGTCGGTAACAATTGTCGATCCCTTTACATGGCACGCTGTTCCGGTACATATCTTAATGATGTGTTCTCCTGCAGGTATATGCCTGAACTGGGAATAGAATGTCGCCACACCTGAGATTTGTCCCGGAGTGATGTCCGTGATCCTGCAAATATGTTTGAGGGCTTCTGATGGAAGGTAATTGAGCTTCTTCTGCACCTCCTGGAGAATAAGAATAACCTTCTCCCGGCCGGTCCCTGTCTGTCCGACCACCTCCTCAACTGCTTTCCTTATCGCCTCCTCATCCCGTGGAGTACAGTTGCATCCTGTCGCTATGTCATTCTGCTCTTTATTCACTTTCTGAAATACAGTAAAGGTTTTGTCTTGCACGTATATAAATCTCCCTGTCGGAAAATGCCGGTGTGCAGTCAGCCCTTTCACCTATGGGAGACCTTGTAATCATCTCATATTTTGCATCGGCTTTAATGATATGCATAACACCGCTTCTGTCAAGCATATAGACCTTGTTATCTGCAATAATGGGAGAGGCGTAGAAAGGTTCATTCAGCCATCTCGTCCAGAGCGTATCGCCATTCTGGGCATTATAGCATGCAACATCGCCATGGCCTGTTACAACGAAAAGAAAATCGTCGTTGGCCACAGGACTCGATACGTCGGGTGTAAAGGTATTGTCCTGCCACACAATCGAAGCTCCCTGGCCCGGCCTGATGGCAACGAGCCTTGCATAATCGGTAACGGCATAGACAAATTCACCGTTGACAGCACAGGAGGGCGCTACATCGCCGTACATGGCTTCGACCGCCCACAACTGGGCTCCGGTAACAGGATTGAATCCGGTTACATAGGGGTTACTGTTTATGAGGACCTGCGGCTGTCCGTTGAAAGTGCCCAATACCGGAGATGCCCACGAAGGATAACCCTGCCGCATTGTCTCCCATTTCTGCACGCCGGTCTTTATATCAAGTCCGATAAGTGAGATCTTCTCATTGCTGTCGAACTGAACAATTAGGATATCATCGTATATTATTAAAGATGAAGCGTATCCGTAAATATTTTCCGGCAATCCGATGTTCTTTGCCCATTTAATCCTGCCGTCGGTGTCGGTACAGACAAGGTTCCCGTTAGCAAAGACAGCACATACTTCCGTTCCGTTGGTGGCAACAGTTGAGACTGCCATACCGGCATCGTAATCCATTTCGGGTACTATATCCGGTTCACCGGGGATGTCATAGGCAAGGGCTGTCCAGATTATATCTCCAGTCTTCTTGTCTATACAATATATCTCACACTCCTTGCCTTCAGCTCCCGTAAGGAAAATCTTGTCGCCCCATATCACCGGGGAGCTTTTGCCTGTTTTGGGAATAGCCGTTTTCCATTTTATATTGGTGCCATCCTCTCCGTTCCATACAGTGGGATATCCTTCTCCGCCGGCTATCCCCCTGCCATCCTGTCCCCTGAAAAAGGGGAAGTTGGTGGGATCTGGAACAAATACTGCTGACCTTGCCACACGGCGCGCCGCCCTGCTTTCCCTCTCTTCTCCGGAGGCCTGGCGTCTCTCCGAAAGGGTATCGGGCAGTGTGCTCCTGAGAACAAAGGATGAGACGATGGCAGCAGTGAAAATCACGGCACCGGCTACCATAAGGGTATTCAGGACCAGCCTGTTCCGGGCCGGGATTTCCGGCTTATCACCTGGTTTTATGTGTGTGATCCTCTTGCTTCCGGCAATCAGCCTCTGGCATATAATGAATATTACAGCTCCCGCAAGAAGCAGGTAAGAGCCGGTTTCAACCTGCCAGCGGGATGAGAAATAGGCTTTGCGGGCCATAAGGTCTACAGCTCTCACCTGCTCGGCCAGCAGTGCATTAGACGGATCCCTGTCGTACTGCTCCTTTACCGATGCAACAACCGGATTGTCAAGGGGATTAATTGTCTTCAGCTGAATAAGGCTGAACAGCATCGTCAGGGCAACAATAAATGTAAAACCTGCAGCAACCTGGCTTATAAGCTTCAATAATCTGACATCTTTTTCGTCTGACTTCATGTTAATTTATTCTTAGGTTCAACCGGGCAATACTTAAAACATCTTCCGCAGCTGTAGCATTTTCCCTGGTGCGGTCTGTAATCAGTTCTCTCTGTGCGTATTGCCAGCGAAAACAGGCCGATTCCGAGGGACAGCCCCAGGAACAAACCCGCCCAGGGACTCGCTTTCCTGTACCTGGTTATTATCTCAGCCTCGTTGGTAAACAGCTGTTCATCAGTCGTTCCTGACCCCTTGAAGGCTACAGCTGCACTTGACAGCGCCGGGATTCCTTCATCCATCTCAAGTCTGATCTCCCTCGCAAGCTTTACATCATAACTTGCGCCTGAAAGAACGGGAGCAATCCTGTGGAAAGCAAATGCCCCCGCAGCGGCAAAGACCGGTATCAGCACAAGATAGGTGATGAATTTTCGTCTTACCACGGCAGGTTCCTCTTTCTTAATCTCTTTATCGGCAGGAAGAATGGCGTCATAGGGACATGCATTTTCGCAGAGCCGGCAGTTGATGCATTCTGCAGGGGTTATCGACAGGTGCTTCGAGGCAAACCTCGATGTTACGTTAAGCAGCACTCCGTACGGACAGAGGAACCTGCAGTAAGGCCTGTTTATGACAACCCCGGCAAGAAGCAGAAGGGCACCGAAAATGACCATAGTATATGGTGCATCGAGCCGGAAGATTCCAACAAACGGATCATACCTGCATATAATAAACTGGCTCCTGGTAGCCGAGAAAAGCACTGCCAGGGCAAGGTAAATGAATGGTATGGTTGCCAGAACTGCCTCCACTCTTCTGGGCAGTTTTTGCGGCCAGATCCCCGTAAGCTCCTGTATGGCCCCCAGCGGGCATGCACCCGCACAGAATACCCTTCCGTAAAATATGGCAAAGACCAGGGGTATAATGAAGAAGAGAAGTGCTGTTAAAGGAATGGTGTAACCGGTGTTGAAAAGCGCCAGGGAAACATTCTGTACCGATCCGACGGAACAGATGCAGCCTTCCCTGAAGAATCCGAAATAGGCGAGGGAGAAGAGTGATGTCCAGACCAGCCCCTGGCGTGAACGCTTCTTAAGCGCAA
>CAYRQY010000254.1:0-3907 GCA_964426435.1 uncultured Rikenellaceae bacterium
TCCAGCACGAGGTGCCGTTTTGTTCCAGGATGGAACATACAGTGTCAGCAGCATTCTTGTCGACGCTGGAGTAGCTAATAAAAACATCATGTGCCATAGAAGGATTTGTTAGGTAATGGAGTATCCTGTTTCCGGTTTTATGATAAAGGTAATAAAGAGATGGATATGAGTCAAGAAAATTTGGTCCGAAGTCCGAAGCCCGAAGGAAGAATAGAAAGGAAGGGATGAGCGGTGGGAGATAAGTTCAATGTTTCAAAGTTTCAGTACTTTACCAGTAGATCATGATTGCATGATTACACGATCGCATGATTGCACGATTCAAGGAGCGGAGCGACGCAGTTCCGCATAGCGGAAGCACGATTGCACGACCTGCCCCCTGCTTCTTTGGCCGTTCGGCCACTGCGCCAATAAGCCTTTATGCCGTTTCACCTTTACGCCCTGAAATGAAAAGATTTTTCACGACTAACGATATTGCTTATGAATAAGTGAATGAATATAATAAAAACAATTATATAGAAGTGAAAAAATATATTATTAATACTTATCGTTAAGCGAAAAATCTTATATTTGCATAAACCTTCAGGTGCAATGGAAAGACTTAGGCAGATATCAGAAAACAGGTTACATCAGGTTAACACTGGATTTAAACGTTTTCTTATGGATGAAATAATCTGGGACAACAGGATGATTGGCATTTCAGGAGCCAGAGGATCAGGAAAGACCACCCTTTTACTACAACATATGAAAAGCAGTTTGCCTTCTGGTAGTGAAGCTTTGTATGTGAGTCTTGATGATATTTATTTTGCCGGGAATCCTGTTGTGTTTCTGGCGGAAGAGTTTTCCAGAAGGGGAGGAGAATACCTTTTTCTGGATGAGGTGCATAAGTATCCTGACTGGTCACGGGAGCTGAAAAACATCTATGACAACCTGCCAGAACTTAAGATTATCTTTACCAGTTCTTCTGCTCTCGATATATTCAGGGGAGGTTATGACCTGAGTCGCAGAGCTGTGGTATATAATCTTCCGGGTTTATCATTCCGTGAGTTTATTGAATTGAAGTACGGTCTGAAATTCTTATCCTATTCTCTCGAAGAAATACTGCATAATTCAGCTGGCACTGCAAGGGAGATCACAGGTAAAATACGACCTATGAAATACTTTGAAGAATACCTGCAGACAGGATATTATCCATTTTTTATTGAATCGGAGAGGAATTACCCGGACAGGTTGATAAATATATTGAATCTTGTCCTGGAAAATGATTTACCGACCATTTTCAATATTGATTACTATTCGGTGATGAAAATAAAAAAAATGCTTGCTGTTCTTTCAAGGATTGTGCCCTATAAACCAAATATAGAAAAACTGGCCCGTCAGACCGGTACTACACGCGACACTCTGCTGAGGTATCTTCATTACCTTGAGAAAGCTGAGATAGTAAAATGGCTGACAAAAGATACATTTGGCATAAACTATCTGAACAAACCGGATAAGATCTATCTTAATAATACCAATCTGATGTTTGCATTGAACAACGAGAAGCCTGATAAGGGGACACTGCGCGAGACTTTCCTGCTTAACCAGTTACTGGTAAAACATAAAGTCGCCTACCCTGAATCTGGAGATTTCCTGGTGGATGGCAAGTATTTAATTGAGGTCGGAGGGAAAAGAAAAAATGCCGGACAATTATCGGGCAAGAAAGAGAGCTATATAGCAGCGGATGATATTGACTTCCCCTTTAATAAGAAAATTCCCTTGTGGCTGTTTGGGTTTATGTATTAGACGATAATCGTGCGATCGTGCGATCCTGCAATCATGCAATCGGATCTTCATTTCGTGATTTGTGATTCCAAAGCTCTATCGCCTCCTCGCTCCCTCTCTCAGTCCCTGTAGTCATGACGAAGGAGACGCTCACTCTTTTTTGCCGTTGAGCCATTGAGCCGTAACGCCACTGCGCCTTTAAGCCCTTTTTTATTTCGGAACCGTTAGGTTCATTTTCTCACAGATTGCAATGAACCTGGGATTATCATATAATGAATCAAAATATCGTGCAGGTGTGGCTATATATGCCATTTGCGGGTCGTGCATCTCAAATCCCTTTTCGATCCAGTCCATAGCTTTATCGGGTTGATCCGCATAAATGTATCTTAATGCTATATCCGTAAATGTGCTATAATTATTCTGATAGAACCTCTCCAGACCTTTCTGTATCTCTCCATATGCCTTAACGAAGCCATGCTGGGAATAAATATTCTCAATTTCTTTTATTTCAACTTCACTGATGTTATAATAAGGGAGAAGGTACTTTACTGCCCTTATAGCTTTATCGTATTCCTTTAACCTGTAAGCTGATATCTCAATCATATAATAACCGATTAAGTTCACAGGATCAGCGGCAACAATTTCCTCTGCCAAAGACATGGCAGTTGTGTGTTCACCGGCCTGCACCAGAGTCCCTACATATAAAAGCTTGGTATTTGGATTTAACGGATCGAGACTCATTGCAAGCCCCGCCTGGGCCAATGCTTCATCTTTCCTTTGGAGGATCAATAACAACTGTGCATATAACAGCCTTGATTGAGCGTTGTTAGGATTAAGTGCCAGTGCCTTTAGGAACTCTTTTTCGCTCTTCTCCCAGTCCCATTCCACCAACTGTGCGATCATAGCGTTTAGATAATGAGCTTCTTCAAGGTCCGGATCCAATTCCAGTGCTTTGTTAAGGTTCTTCAGGATTTCTGGACCAGCAACAGAAGGTGTCTCCCAGCCGCTTTGTTGCATCCACAACCAGAGTTCTGCCAGACCTGCATAAAGAGGAGCCCAGTCAGGGTTCTTCTGAACAGCACTGTTCAAAAATTCAAGGGCTGAATCATACGCCTCCTTTCTGGGATCAAAAATATGATAGCGGGCTTGCAGATAATTTTCATATACTTCAAGGTCTGTGTCCGGTATTTTCTCAATGAGCTCAATTTCCCGGGGAGAGATAGCAGCCTTTAACTCCCTGGCCACGGATTGTGCAACCTCGCTCTGGATTATAAAGATGCGTGACAGATCGCTAAGGTCTGCGTCGTATATCTCTGACCATAAATGATCATCTGTTCTGGCATTAATAAGCTGAACGGTTATTCTGACAAGGTTTCCGGCCCTTCTCACACTCCCCTCAAGTATTGCCCCGACCCCCAGCTCTCTGGCTATCTCCTTGATGGAAAGATCGGTATTCCTGTACCGCATGGAAGAAGTGCGTGAGATCACCTTCAGATCGCCAATCTTGTAAAGACGGTCAAGTATTTCATCCATCATACCGTCGCTGAAATACTCCCGGCCCGGGTCGGGACTCAGATTGGTGAACGGCAGTACGGCAATTGACTTGTCCAGAGGGTCCGGCTGACCTAAAAGATTTCTCCTGATCGATGGTATAAGAATTAGAAGAGCAAGCAGAAAAATCATTATTGTGGTCACAGGTACTCCCACCCTTACCCAAGGGGATCTGTAAGGTCCTGTTCCCGAATGGGGCTTACCGGTCTTTCCCAGCCGCAGGGTACCTGTTCTGATGGCTTTTTCGATATCATCGTCTTTGACCTCATCCTTCGAAAGCAGCATCTTAACCACTTTTGATAACCGGTTAATGTGTTGCTCAAGGGGAGGAGTGAATGCATCAAGCCAATGAACATCGCTGATGTAATATTCGAGCTGTTTCGACATTGGTTCATCCTCGAGGCGCAGGGTGATTACAGCCAGTTTGTTATGGACTTCGCGGTCCACTTCCTTGACAACCTGCGGAGAGATGTTCGAATTTTGGGTATAGATAAGCACAAAGACCTTAGCTTCTTTTATGGCATCGATAATGGCCTCTGCAAAAGGTACTCCCGGGGTAATGTCCCGTGGTGCGATCCAGCACGAAGTGCCGTTT
>CAYRQY010000255.1:0-3902 GCA_964426435.1 uncultured Rikenellaceae bacterium
CCAACACAAACAAGAATGAAAATAATGTTCAAAACATGTGGGTTCCATGTGACCTTTAAAATCAAAATTATTTACACATGAAACAAAAGATTTATATCCTCGGATTAATAACTCTCCTGGCAGTATTGCTTGGACTGATATTCAAGATCAATCACTGGCCTGCAGCAGGGATAATGATATCCGCCGGCATGATCACATTCGTGCTTGTTTTTCTGCCGCTTGCGCTGACAGATCACTATAAGGCCGAAGGAAGCCGGATCAACCTTCCCCTTTACATTGTAACATACCTGACTTCCCTGATCGTGTTCACCTCAATGCTTTTCAAAATAATGCACTGGCCCGGGGCCGGCATTTTGCTGACCGTATCACTTCCCCTGCCATATGTGGTATTTCTTCCACTATACCTGGCAGTAACCTCAAAAATAAGGAACTTCAGTATTTACAACACTGTTGCTATCCTTATGCTGCTGGTCTTCATTTCTGTCTTTTCGGCATTGCTTGCCCTGAATGTTTCCAAAAGCAGGATCGAAGACAGCTATAATCTTTCAGGGAGCTATAACAATGCCAAAGCCATGATCGCAGATATCCCGGGAGGCAGCCGGTATCCGGGGCTTAATCTGAAAATCGATGAATCATTGCAGATTATCAACGATTACCAGGAGATAATACTGAAATCAGAGGGACTGACAAAGGAAAAGTGGGAGTCAGATGCAGGTTCACTGGCCAGGCCCGATTCCCGGGGAAGGGCAGCTGGTATTTTATCAAAGGCCGGAGAAGAAAGACCTGGAGGAAATCTTTACAGGAGCCTGAGATCAGTTATCGCGGAAATGGAAAAGACCCCGGGGTGCAAGGAACTTGCCGCTGCTGCACCCGCTGTTTTCGGTCTAGATGATCCTGCGGATTCTGAAGAGAAGATGTTATCCCGGAAATTTCAAGAAAACTCACTTTCCTGGACACTCATTTATCTCGACGGTCTCGGGGCTAATCTTAAATTCATCAGGGCAGCCTTAAAATAGAACCCTGAAGAACCTGGTCTCGAATGGTTTAATCATATTCGTGCCGTTTGCGATGGTTTTGCCTGTAACATCTGTCATGATGCATTTAAGGGCATTACCTGTGAGGCCGTTACGTAGTGTCAGCGAACACCCTGTACCATCCGTTTCGCGGACCGTAATAATTGCCGATCGGCCATCCTGTTCGGGCATTGCGCTTACAAGCATGATATTTGCAGGCCATCCTTCAATAAATGAAGCCTGCCATACCTGATCTCCTGATCCGCCGCCAGGCAGCACCCGGGCGAGAAACGGGACCGGGCTGTGCAGCGACTGCCATGCACAGCATTATGTTCACTATAACCAATTGTATGATTTTCATGCTTAACGAGGTTAAATGGCTTTATCAGGATACCCTGCGGATTCTTGCAAAAATAAGATCATGAGTTATACTGCCAGGTTCACGCAACTATCTGTCATTAATACAAATTTAGCAGAAATATGATATTCCGGTGATCTTTCAGCTGCGACGTTTTCAGGAAACAGCCTGAAAAGCAAACCTTCAGTTTAGTCGCTGCTAATTCATAAAAATTCTGTACTTTAGATCGATAAACCATAACTATATGAAAGTGTTTTTCAGATTATCGATCGTTGCCTGCCTGATGCTGATCCTGGCGGCTTCTTCATGTAGCAGGAGCAGAACAGGGTCCGGAGTGCCGGTTGTGCATGATCATTCCAAAATGGAATGGTTTGCCGACGCGAAGCTCGGGATATTCATTCACTGGGGTATCTACAGCACTGGCAACACCACCGAATCGTGGGCTTTTTTCAACAAAGAGGTAAGCCACAGTAATTATATGGCACAGCTCGACAGCTTTACGGCTGCAAACTATGATCCTGCATACTGGACCGGGCTTATTAAAGCCAGCGGGGCAAGGTATTCGGTCATCACTTCCAAGCATCACGACGGAGTGGCTTTATGGGATACGAAAATGAACGATCTGAGTACAACGAGAAAAACACCTGCAGCCAGGGATGTTCTCTCACCTTTTGTTGACGAGCTGCGCAGGAACGGCCTCAAAACGGGACTCTACTTCTCCCTTATCGACTGGACACATCCCGATTACCCAGGCTTTATGACAGATTCGACAAAATACAGGATATCGGATGATCCGGAAAAGTGGAAGAGATTCCTGCAATTCTGCCATGGCCAGATCGATGAGCTTATGGACGAATATATGCCTGATCTGATGTGGTTTGACGGTGACTGGGAACACAGTGCTGAGGAGTGGCGTGCCCCGGAAATACGAAAAAGGATCCTTGAAAAAAGTCCCGGCACCATTATCAACGGCCGGCTGGCAGGCTATGGTGATTATGCCACCCCTGAGCAGAATTTCCCCATTACCCGTCCGACCACCGACCTTTGGGAACTCTGCATGACCATGAACAATTCGTGGGGTTACCTGAAACGCGACAGCAACTACAAGACTCCCTACGAGGTAATAACAATCTTTGCCGATGTTATCAGCATGGGAGGCAATCTCTTGCTTGATATCGGTCCGAAGGCTGACGGGACAATACCTCCCGAACAGGTAGATATACTTACCAAACTGGGTAAATGGACATCAAAGCACGGGGAGGCAATTTTCGGTACTGTTGCCGGATTGCCGCAAGGGCATTTCTATGGTCCGTCGACACTTGCAAAGGACTCGCTTTCGCTTTTCCTCTTCCTGCCCGGCAGGGTATCGGGTGACATCGTTGTAAAAGGTCTTGATAACCAGGTGAAGAGTATCACCGTTATAGGCGAAGGCTCATCGGTCGGTCATAAAATTGTGGGGAAGATCTCCTGGAGCCATGTGCCCGGACTCGTCTACATAAATGTGCCGCATGAAGCCCAGGACACATACATTACAGTACTGAGGTTAGATCTTGATAAACCTCTCAGGCTTTATCGCGGACAGGGAGGGTTTGAATAGAAAAACTGCGGTATTGTCTTTTAAGGAATTAATCTACTGCTTGTTGCTCTTTAATTCACTCTCTCGTCCGGGCTTCCCCTCATCCTTCGGAACCTCGCACGGACTTTTAGGCCTGTTGTTGCCGCTGCCTGAAAGAGGCTCCCTGTCGGCGGTTATGCACACTGACCATTGTCCCATCGAACCAGGATTCTTTGTGCTGATTGTAACTGTTATATTCCCTGTGAAAAGGTAATATTGTCCCGGCCGCACAGGGTATTCCTTGCCTTTTACCACAGCATTGCCTCCCCCGGCGATCGGCAAAAAGAACAGGCTGCTTGCCGGTCCAGAGTACCTGAAGTTCCGGTTTGTCAGCGAATCCCTGTTCACCGTACCCGAAGGTGTTACAAGACAGAACTCCCACGATGAATTCCCCGGATTGATCCTTACGCCGCAGGGTTTCTCAGCGACAACCTCCACCGGTTTGTCAGGTTTAATTTCACCCTGCACCGGCACTTCTGTTTTTTGAACAGGAGGAAGAGGAGGTTTTACCTCTTCGGCAATCTCCCGGGGTTTGACAGGCTCTTCTGTTTTCTGAACAGGAGGAAGCGGAGGCTTTTTCTCTTCCGTTACTTCCCGTGGCTTGACAGGCTCCTCTGTTTTCTGAACGGGCGGAAGCGGTGGTTTTATCTCTTCCGTTACCTCCCGGGGCTTGACAGGCTCTTCTGTTTTCTGAACGGGCGGAAGCGGAGGTTTTGCCTCTTCGGCAATCTCCGTGGGCTTAACAGGCTGTGCCGGCTTCCTGAACGTGATTGTCATCAGATCTGATGCAGCACCCGATTCATTTTTCCCCCTGACCTCCACCCTGTTCTCTCCTTCTCCCAGTCCAATGTTGGTCGTAACCATTCCGTCGGGCAGGAAGTTGAAGTTGTTTGTGGTTGTTCCGTTAACCATAACA
>CAYRQY010000256.1:0-3839 GCA_964426435.1 uncultured Rikenellaceae bacterium
TTTCTGTTCCGGCAGCCAGAAGTCCTTTTCTGTAAGCTTGCACTCCTGTATCATCCTGCGTGCATATTCGGCTCCCGAGAAATTCTCGTCGGCATTGTTCGTGCCTACAGTGAATTTAACTCCCGCCTTCTTTGCACGCTTAATGAACGCAGCCGAAGGAATCTCGTACCGGTTGTTGATCTCTATTGCAATATTATTCGCCTTTGCCGCACCGATCACCCTGTCCATCCTATCCGGAGTCCAGAAATGATCATACCTGTCCGCCATCTGCGCCGGCAGGAAAGTAGAGTTAACATAAATATCGATCGGTTCGTCATTCATAATGGTGACGATTGTCTCAACCAGATCGTCCATGAACTGCTCCTCGTCGTCGATAAAGGTCTCCCCGGGCATCCAGATACGGTTTCTCCGGCCTTTTTTGTCTGTGAAGGTCATTGCATCGGTAAAGACATAATCAAACTTTTTCATCGATTCCCTCGAAAAGATATTCACCCATTCGCGGCCCTCAGCCTGCATAGCCTTGTAAAACATCGGGTAATCCTTCATCGTGGCAAGCACTGAATCTATCTGGCTGTCGTTGCTCACCGGGAAACCTATCCCGCAGTTTACAGCAATTCCGTACCGGATATTCTCCGCTTCCGACTTCCTCACAGCATCATCGAGCGTCAGATTGCCCTTTATGTGAACATGCAGATCATAAATCTGAAAATCATCCTTCTGCCCGCATCCGGCAAAAACAACTAACACCACAGCAACCATCAAAATAAATCTCTTTTTCATATCAATCGTTTTAAACATAATGTCTTACTCCTTTAACCCGGTCCCCCAGTACCCAGTACCTAGCACCTAGTACCTAGTAACTAGCAACCAGTACCCAGACCCGCGCAATTTAACCATTTTCCCGATACCATGTTTACATTTCTGTTATTCACTTCCACCATCTCCCATCATCTATCATCTATCATCTATCGCCCATCATCTATCATCTATCATCTATCATCTATCATCTATCATCTATCGCCTTTCTCCTTAATTTGTTGTAGGTTTGCGTAAATCTTTTCGCCATGCTGAAAACATTCACCCTTGCACTCCTTTTTCTTGTGACCTGGATGCCAGACTCCTTCACCCAGGAAAAACCCGAGGTTGAGGTGTACCTTATCACATGCGGCCCTGGAACTGCAACCTACTCAATCTACGGACATACAGCCCTCAGAATCGTTATTCCATCACGCAACAGCGACCTCGTTTATAACTGGGGCGTCTTCGATTTCAGCACTCCCAACTTCGCCTGGAAATTTGCAAAAGGCCGGCTCGAATATATGCTTGGTGTCGAATCACTCAACAGTTTCCTGCAGGACTATTTCTATGAAGAGCGATGGGTCGAATCACAGAAGATTAACCTCCAATATGATGAGATTGAGATTATGTTCCGGCTCATCACGGAAAATCTTAAACCCGAAAATATCAAATACAGGTACGACTTCTTCTACGACGACTGCTCGACAAGAGTGAGGGACCTGATCGAGGAATCGCTGGGGGACAAACTGATCTATCCCGGTGAGGGCAAAGGCAAAATACCGACATTCAGGCAGAAAACAGGGGAATACCAGAAACCATACCCATGGCTCAACCTGGGGATAAATTTCCTGATGGGATCACCCGGCGACAAAAAGGCATCATTCAGGGACAGGATGTTCCTTCCTGAAGAGCTTCAGAAAGTCTTCTCAGACACCAGGATAGCAAGAGGGGAGGAGAGTGTCAGCCTCCTGGAGAAGCCCGTCAGACTGCTCGATTCTGACCCTCCGTCGCACAAAAAATTCTTTCTGATCAGCCCCGTATTCATCTTCTCCCTGATTCTTCTTGCCAGTATTCTTTTTACCGGACTGGTACGCGGGGAGAAAGCAAACAGGATAACGGATATTGTGATCTTCTTAATCTTTTCCGTTCTTGCTGTTCTGATGATCTTCTTTAACTTCTTTACCGACCACCAGCAAATGAAATGGAACCTGACCATTATCTGGTTAAACCCTTTTCTGATACTCTGTCTTATAAGTTTGATATTCAATATGAACAAAAAGCTATGGTTCAGAATAACATTCTTCATAACAGCCTTCTACCTTGTATTCTCCCCGTTCCTCCCCCAGGAAGTAAATATAAATTTTATCCCTCTCATCCTTCTCATCCTGCTGAGAACCTCCGTGAGGTCCGCTTTCCGGTGGAACCCATATACTTTGCCTCATTTAACACAACTTTAACACTTCTTAACTCGTTTTTTTAATATCACAAACTTCCTTTGCACCTTATAATTCAATTAATATGGAGCAAACCTCTGATATCAGAATTCTTAACGATAAGATCGTAAAAGAAAGCTCATTCGTAGACATGATACGCCTTGAGATGAATAAGGTGATCATCGGGCAGAAACATCTTACCGATTCACTTTTAATAGGGCTTCTTGCCGATGGCCACATCCTGCTCGAGGGGGTGCCCGGACTCGCAAAAACACTGGCGATAAAATCCCTCGCTGCAATAATCGATGCAAGATTCAGCAGGATACAGTTCACTCCTGATCTTCTACCCGCGGATCTTGTCGGAACAATGATCTACAGCCAGAAGAAGGAGGAATTCATAGTAAAAAAAGGACCCCTTTTCGCGAATTTCATACTGGCCGACGAGATTAACCGCTCACCGGCCAAGGTGCAGAGCGCCCTGCTTGAAGCAATGCAGGAAAGACAGATAACCATCGGTGAATCAACATACCGCCTCGAAGAGCCATTCCTTGTCCTTGCAACCCAGAACCCTATCGAGCAGGAGGGTACTTACCCGCTGCCTGAAGCACAGGTCGACAGATTCATGCTTAAGGTGCTGATAGATTATCCGTCAATGGAAGAGGAAAAGCTGATAATCCGCGAAAACCTCGCGAAGGTATTCCCGTCAACATCGCCGGTACTGAAATCAGCCGACATACTGAAAGCCCGGGAAATAGTGAGGGAGGTATACATGGACGAGAAGATAGAAAACTATATTCTGAACATTGTCTTTGCCAGCAGAAACACTGAGAAATTCGGACTCCCGTCATTGAAGGGAATGATCTCATATGGCGCCTCACCAAGGGCATCGATATATCTCGCCCTGGCCTCCAAAGCCTTTGCTTTCATAAGAAGAAGAGGCTATGTGATCCCGGAGGATGTGAGAACAGTGTGCCCAGACGTGATGCGCCACAGAATAGGCCTTACCTACGAGGCAGAAGCAGAAAACATAACACAGGACAATATCATATCCGAAATACTGAATGTTATCGAGGTACCATAAAGAGAAGTCAGAAGTCAGAAGTCAGAAGAAAAAATGCTTATGGTGAGCCACGAGCTATGAGCTACCAGCTACGAGCCACGAGCCACGAGCCACGAGCTGCGAGCCACGAGCTACGAGCCACGAGCTACGAGCCACGAGCTACGAGCAATATTGAACACTAGATGATAAAGTACAGCATAATATTAATCGTTTTAATCTTTGCCTGCAGGCCTGCCGGCGGACAAAACCTTATAGGCTACAATGCTTCCGGCATCATGAATTATATGGCCGAACACCGCAGGGATCTGCACAGCGTCAGGGTAAAAAACGATCTGTTCAGATACCTTAAATATACCGATTCTTCTGATAATCAGACAATCTTCTTTTTTCTCTCAGCCGACTCAGTCTGCAGGAATATCAGGATGATATTAGATCAGTCGCTCAAGAATAGCAAGATAAAAGAACTTAACTCTTCCTACGCAAGAATCAATGAGTCAAAATGGCTCGATTACCGTGACGGAAAGGAATACCTGGTTGAAATGTTTGAT
>CAYRQY010000257.1:0-3762 GCA_964426435.1 uncultured Rikenellaceae bacterium
TATTCAGACGAGATCGTCAATCTCGCCTGGGTGCTACTTCATCAATTCAAAGAACTGTATTGCTTCCGTCATTGTTGTACCGGAAGATATCCCCTTCTTTGGGGACGACAAAGATAATGCTTCAAATATTTCCGGCAAAGAAATTAATAAATTTTTTCCCGGTGCCGCATAATTAACCTCCGGAAACATTAACTGTCAGGTGAAAAAGATTACATTCGCAATTATTTACAGGGTATGTCAAATGTAGTTATCATTCCTACCTACAAGGAAAAGGAGAACATCGGGGATCTTATCAAGGCCATTTCCTCACTGCCGGTGCCATTTGACATACTGATCATCGACGACAACTCACCCGACGGCACCGGGGAGATAGTCAGAAACCTTCAGCCCCTGTTCCCTAACCTACACCTTATAGAAAGGCCGGGAAAGCTGGGACTCGGAACCGCATATATCACAGGATTCCAGTGGGCCCTGGAAAAAGGCTACGATCTGATTTACGAGATGGATGCCGACTTTTCACACGATCCCAACGATCTGGTCAGGCTCTGTAAGGCCTGCACCGAAGATGGCGCCGACCTGGCTATCGGATCAAGGTATATCAGCGGAGTGAACGTGGTAAACTGGCCCCTGTCGAGGGTAATGATGTCGTACTTCGCTTCAGTGTATGTAAGACTTGTGACCGGAATGAAGATCATGGATACCACCGCAGGCTACAAATGCTACAGGAGAGAGGTTCTCGAGAATATCAAGCCCCTCCATATCAGATCGGTGGGCTACAGCTTCCAGATCGAGATGAAATTCACTGCCTGGAAACTCGGATACAAAATCATAGAGATCCCTATTATCTTTACCGACCGCAGACTGGGCACATCAAAAATGTCGGGCGGCATATTCAACGAGGCATTGTGGAGCGTCCTCAGGATGAAGGTAAGAAGTTTCTTTATCCGGTATCGCTCTTCACCTGCCAGCAGTAAAGTATAAAAAGCATTTCCTGTAATGGGCACTCTTCTTATACAGAACGCCACTATCGTCAGCGAAGGCCATTCCTCCAGGGGAGACCTGCTGGTCGAAAGGGATCTTATATCAGCTGTGGCAGCTCCGGGTACCATTGAACCGGAAAAGGCAGGGAGAATTGTTGATGCAACGGGACTGCTGCTCTTACCCGGAATAATAGATGACCAGGTTCATTTCAGGGAACCGGGACTTACCCATAAGGGCGATATCTTTACTGAAAGCAGGGCGGCGGCAGCAGGAGGCATAACGTCATTTATGGATATGCCGAACACTATCCCCCCCGCCATAACCCTCAGGGCCCTGGAAGAGAAATATTCCACGGCGTCAGAGAAATCGGTCATCAACTATTCTTTCTATATCGGGGCTGCGAATGATAATCTCGATGAGATAATGAAAACCGATCCTTCGGGAGTCTGCGGTGTAAAGGTATTCATGGGCTCTTCAACCGGCAATATGCTTGTTGATGACGAGAGTGCCCTCAGGGAGCTTTTCAGGAATGTTACCATACCGCTGGCCGCTCACTGCGAAGATGAAAAGATAATCAGGAGGAACAGTGAAATCTTCCGTCAGGAGTACGGTCCCGATATAGCAGTGAAGTATCACCCTCTGATACGTAGCCGCGAGGCCTGTTTTGCTTCATCCTCGAAAGCTGTCAGACTGGCAGAAAAATACAACACAAGGCTGCATCTCCTGCATCTCTCAACTGCCGATGAGATGAAACTTCTGAGCAACGAACTCTCACTGGCAGATAAAAGAATAACAGGGGAGGTCTGCGTTCATCATCTGTGGTTTGATGATTCTGATTACGAAAGACTCGGAACACATATCAAGTGGAATCCTGCAATTAAGACCAGGTACGACCGGGATGCCCTGCTGGATGCCGTAAATAACAACCTGATAGATATAATTGCCACCGACCATGCCCCGCATACACTGAACGAAAAATCAGAAACCTATTTCAAAGCTCCCTCGGGAGGACCGCTTGTACAGCACTCACTGCCGGTTATGCTGGAATTATGGCATGCCAGAAAGATTACTCTTGAAAAGATAGTTGAGAAGATGTGCCATAACCCGGCTATAATCTTCAATATCAGCAAAAGAGGCTTCGTAAGGGAAGGCTATAAGGCCGACCTGACCCTTGTTAATCCGGATGATCCCTGGAGTGTCACCAAGGACACTATATTATATAGGTGTGGCTGGTCACCCTTCGAGGGTATTACTTTCAGATCGAAAATCATAATGACAATCGTGAACGGGACCGTGGTCTACGATAACGGCATTATCAATGATGAGTACAGGGGAGAGAGGCTGAGGTTTGAGAGGTAGTAGTGAGTGGTGAGTTGTGAGTTGTGAGACAAGGAGCTAAGCGACGCAGTTACGCGGAGCGGAAAGTGAGAGGTGAGTGATGAGTGATGAGTGATGAGAAGAAAAGGTTTCAAGGTTTCAAGGTTCCAATGTTCCAATGTTTCAAGGTTGACAAACCATTACGTCGTTACGCCGTTAAGCCGTTAAGCCCTTAGGCCGTTACGCCTTTCTTACGACATACCGTGCCGTGCTGCGGGTTTTCTGCTCGAGCAGTATTTCGCGTCCGGCGGTGATGCGATCCAAAGCTTCAGTATTATAGTGCCTTACCGTATGTATCTCAACATCCTCATTATAGAGAATTGAGAATTCTTCCTTAAGACTCTCGAAGAGCGGACCGATCCTCTTTATGTCGGCATCGACACAAACATTAATGTTAACTGCGCCAGCCTCAACAAGATTGACCCTGATTCCATGACTTGTGAAAAGGTTGAATATTCTGCCCAGGCAGTCGCCCATTACAAAAGAAAGGTCTGAAGGAAGAAATGAAATAAGCATCTGGTCCTCCTTGCGAACGAAGACCGGAACATTTTTTTTGTGATCCGGGTTTGCTGCTACAAGAGTGCCATTCCCGCCGGGATTGAGAAACGATCTCACGTAAAGCGGGATGTTTTTGTTATGCAGAGGTTTGATTGTTTTGGGATGTATCACCTTGGCCCCGGAGAATGTCATCTCAACGGCTTCCCTGTACGAAATCTCATCAAGCTTTTCGGGGTTACTCATCCAGGCAGGATCGGCATTCAGTAGTCCCGGTACATCTTTCCAGACTGTAACGCTTTCGGCATCAAGCATATTGCCGATTATGGCAGCTGTATAATCTGAGCCTTCCCTGCCCAGCGTTGTTGAGTATCCGTCGGGTGTTGCACCAATAAAGCCCTGTGTAACATAAATCTGCGAAACCGGGAAATCGAAAACAGATTTCATGCGCAGCAGGCTTTCATCCCACAATATATTTGCATCGCGAAACCTGTTATCGGTGATCAGGATCTTCCTGATATCTGTCCATACCGTATTAAGACCGCATTTTGCAAGGTATCCGGCAACTATTATGGTGGACCATATTTCCCCGAAGGAGACTACCTGGTCATATTCAAAATCATAATCAGGTCTCAGGGGTTTCAGCAAATACTTCCTGAGCAATCCGAAAGAATCCCCAAGCCTGTTCATAACAGGATCCTCTTCATTAAAGAGTTCCCCTGCTACCGACAAGTGGTAATTGAAGACCTTCTCAAGAAGGCCGGGATACTCCCCGCTGTTCGCCATACGGGCTTCAAGCACCTTTTCAAGTGCATTGGTCGTTTTGCCAAAGGCTGAAACGACTATCACGAGTTCAGCTTTCTCGTCCGATACTATCTTTGACAGATTGACTATGCCTGCAGCATCCCT
>CAYRQY010000258.1:0-3760 GCA_964426435.1 uncultured Rikenellaceae bacterium
GGTTATCAAAGGTTACTTCAAGTGCCGCACAAAGGGTGGTATGATTGTGGATGTCTTTGGTATCGAAGCCTTCCTTCCGGGATCACAGATCGACGTGAAACCAATTCGCGACTACGATGTATTCGTTAACAAAACAATGGAATTCAAGGTTGTAAAGATCAACCAGGAGTTCAAGAACGTGGTTGTTTCACACAAGGCACTTATTGAGGCTGAACTGGAACAGCAGAAGAAAGAAATTATAGCAAAACTCGAGAAAGGCCAGGTTCTCGAGGGAACGGTCAAGAATATAACATCCTACGGGGTCTTTATCGACCTTGGCGGTGTTGACGGACTGATACATATTACCGATCTCTCCTGGGGAAGGGTCAATCATCCCGAAGAGATAGTTCAGCTCGACCAGAAACTGAACGTGGTTATCCTCGATTTCGACGATGACAAGAAGAGGATAGCGCTCGGCCTCAAACAGCTTACACCACATCCGTGGGATTCAGTCGATCCTGACCTTAAGGTGGGAGACTCAGTGAAGGGGAAAGTTGTCGTGATGGCCGATTACGGAGCGTTCGTGGAGATAGCAACCGGTGTGGAGGGTCTGATACACGTTTCGGAAATGTCATGGTCTCAGCATCTTAGAAGTGCCCAGGATTTCATGAAAGTGGGAGACGAGGCGGAAGCAGTAATCCTGACACTCGACAGGGCTGAAAGGAAAATGTCGCTTGGCATTAAGCAGCTTAAGCCGGACCCATGGGAGAAAATAGATGAGAAATACACCGTGGGATCGAAACATATGGCCAGAGTCAGGAACTTTACGAACTTTGGGGTTTTTGTTGAAATTGAGGAGGGTGTCGACGGACTGATCCATATATCAGACCTTTCGTGGACCAGAAAGATTAAGCACCCTGCGGAGTTTACCGCTATTGATGCTGAAATTGAAGTGGTTGTACTTGAGATCGATAAGGAAAACAGGAGACTCAGCCTCGGACATAAACAGCTTGAGGAGAATCCATGGGATGTATTTGAAAACCTTTTCAGCACCGACTCCGTTCACGAGGGAACTGTGGTCGAGCTCTTCGATAAGGGAGCCGTTGTGGCACTGCCATATGGCGTCGAAGGATTTGTTACTCCGAAGCACCTGGTAAAGGAGGACGGATTAATGGCAAGAATTGATGAGAAACTTCAGTTCAAGGTGATCGAATTCAACAAGTCGGCAAAGAAGATTATAGTTTCCCACAGCCGGGTGTACGAAGATGAGAAGAAAGTGCAGGATGGATCTTCAAGGAAAAGCGAACCTGAAACTCCAAGAAAAGGCGGCAGGAAAAGTAAACCGTCGGTTGAAAAGACAACACTCGGAGATATTACAGAGCTTGCAGCCCTGAAAGAAGAAATGGAAGAAAAACAGAAGAAAGCTTCAAGGAAATAGAAAAAATAGTTAAATTTAGGCTATTAAATTTATCACTATGGATTTCAACATTGAGAACCGTAATAACAGTACGGTCGTTAAGATTCAGTCAGAAAAGCTTGATACTCACATCGCTCCTGCACTTAAATCAGAGCTGGTGCTCATTTCGGGCAAGGGCGAAAAGAATATCATCCTTAATCTTGAAAACTGCCAGTACTGCGATTCTTCCGGTCTTAGCGCAATACTTGTCGCCAACAGGTTATGCAAAAACGCAGGAGGTACATTCGTCCTGTGCGGCTTGAATGAAGCCGTAGAGAGACTGATAACAATTTCTCAGCTTGACACCGTTCTTACAATTACGGAATCGGTCGATGACGCTGAGAAAATGATCTCCTGAATCTGACCGTACTATAGTGTGCCTATAACACTGACCATACTGGGTAGTAGTTCTGCATTGCCCACGTCAGAAAGAAATCCTTCCGCTCATGTGCTTAACGTGCATGAGCGGTTGTTTTTAATCGATTGCGGAGAGGGCACACAGCTCCAGCTAAGGAAATTCAGGATTAGGCCGGGTAAAATAAACCACATATTCATAAGCCATATTCACGGCGACCATGTGTTCGGCCTTTATGGTCTCCTGTCAACCTTCAGACTTATGGGCAGAAAAAACCCGGTGAATATCTATGCACCTGTAGGGTACGATAACATACTCAGATCTCATCTTAACGATTTTGATATTCATCTCGATTACGAATTGATATTCACAGGCCTGGCAGGGAAAGACCCGGTTAAAATTCTTGATAATAAATATGTTACAGTTACTGCATTCCCGTTGAAGCACCGAATCCCCTCGTTCGGATTCCTCTTCAGGGAGAAATCCTCCGACCGTAACATCATAAAGGAGGCAATTACAAAATTCAACATTCCGGTCGTCAGGATACCTGCCATTAAGAAGGGAGAGGATTTTGTGACAGCCGATGGTGCCCTAATAAAGAATGAAGAGATTACAACCCCTCCCCGTGAACCGCTTTCTTATGCCTACTGCAGCGACACAAAATGGTTCAGCCGTCTTTCATCATTTGTAAAGGGAGCTGATCTTCTCTATCACGAGGCTACATTTGACAGGTCTCTTGAAAAACTTGCAAGGACGACAGGGCACTCAACCACGCTCGATGCTGCCAGAACTGCAAAGGATGCGGGAGTAAAAACACTCGTTATCGGCCATTTTTCAGCCCGCTATAAAAACATTACTCAACTGGTAAACGAGGCCAGAAGCCTTTTCCCGGAAACAGTTCCGGCCATCGACGGGCAATCATACGAGGTTGGCAATATTATTCCTCAATAGTAAAAGAATTCCTATCTTTGCACCTTGTTAAAACCTGAAATTAGGGCCAGTGCAGGAAAAGATTCTGATTCTTGACTTTGGATCACAATATACTCAGCTTATAGCCAGGAGAATACGTGAGCTGAACGTCTATTGTGAGATACTTCCCTTCAATCATTCAGTAGAACCCGATGCCTCAGTCAGGGGTGTTATCCTCTCAGGAAGTCCATTCTCAGTGCGCGACAGCAACGCTCCCTTTCCTGACTTAAGCAGTATTAAAGGAAAATTGCCGGTTCTTGGCATATGCTACGGGGCCCAGTACCTTGTCCATAATGCCGGTGGGGAGGTAAAGCCCTCGGTAACCAGGGAATATGGCCAGGCATTCCTTAATCATATTGATAACAGCGACCTTTTGTTCAGGAGAATTGAACCTGGTACAAGAGTATGGATGTCGCACGGGGATACGATTATTGCTATTCCGAGTAATTACAGGATCACCGGTTCGACGGGAGATGTGAAGGTTGCTGCCTTCAGAATAGAAAATGAGCAAACATGGGGAATACAGTTTCACCCGGAGGTTTATCATACCACCGATGGAAGGCAGATACTGATGAATTTTGTCGCAGATATCTGTGGATGTTCGCGCACATGGACCCCGGAACTGTTTGTAGAAACAACTGTCGCCGGACTGAGAAATGTTATAGGGAACGATAAAGTGATCCTTGGCCTTTCTGGCGGGGTAGATTCCACGGTAGCTGCAACCTTGCTCCACAAGGCAGTGGGGAATAATCTGACCTGTATCTTCGTTGATAACGGTCTTCTTCGTAAAAATGAATTTGACCGGGTCCTTGAATCCTACATCGGCATGGGCCTCAATGTTCATGGAGTAAAAGCAGGGGAGAGGTTCATGGAACAGCTAAGGGGAGTCAGCGATCCTGAAACCAAGAGAAAGATTATAGGAAGGATTTTTGTAGATGTTTTTGACGAGGAGGCACATAAGATAAAGGATGTTAAATGGCTTGCCCAGGGGACCATTTACC
>CAYRQY010000259.1:0-3712 GCA_964426435.1 uncultured Rikenellaceae bacterium
TGCATCAAACAGTAGCGTTCCGTGGTGGAGAACCCGATTCCCGTATACATGCTCCGCGTTGCCTGAGATCTTTAATCCATCGATTCTGAGGTCGTTTTTTCCTTCAAACCTTGCCCTCACACCAAGCGTTGACAGAAACCCAAGTACCGGTTCGGTATATTTCCTGAAGTCAATTTGCCGGCCCGGCTCGCTCTGCCTGATAAAGGTGAAATTCAGATTCCCCCTGTCGTGATATACAGTTCCTCCTCCTGATATTCTCCTGATAACAGGGATATTGTTAAGGTGGAGAAATCCGGCATTCGCTTCCCGGTGTGCAACCTGATGCTTGCCAATGATAACTGATTTATCGTTTATCCCGAGCACCACGAAATCCCCTTCTCTTTTCCTGAGAAGGTATTCATCAACTGCAAGGTTGAAGAAGGGATCGCGGGATTCATGAACCAGGCAATTCATCTCTTCTGACAGGTAATCTTTTCTCCATGAGCCTGTAGAGGCTGAAGACTGACCATCCGATAAGCGCCCCGAGAAGAGCTCCGCACACGACGTCGCCGGGATAATGCACACCCAGGTATATTCTGCTGTAACCTACCACCGCGGCCCAGATTATCATTGAAACGGAGAACCATCTTCTTTTTATCAGAAGCAGGCTGAGAACCGCAATATTGAATGAGTTGGCGGCATGAGAGGATACAAATCCGAACTTCCCTCCGCAATGACCCCTTACAAGGTGGACACTGCCTTCCAGTTCTGCAAGGTGGCATGGTCTAAGGCGCTCAACGCTGTTCTTTATAAACACTGAGACCTGATCGGAGAGGGTGACAGCAATTATTATGAAAAGCAGAAGTATGAGGAACTTCTTTCTGTACTGTATTGCGAGGGTATACATGATTGCCAGGTAAAGCGGAATCCATACCACTATTCTGCTTATCGTGAACATAATAAAATCCCAGAAAGGTGAATTGCGGGAGTTGATGAACAGAAACAGTTGGTGGTCAAGTTCTTCTAGCATGCTTTATAAGTAATTGTTCAATTCCTGCCATATCATATCCTTCAGACGGGCCAATCCCTTGCCTGTAAATGATGAAATGAACAGTGAAGGTACCGGGGGCAGTTCTTCCCTTATTTCTGCAATCAGCTCGGCATCAAGCATGTCTGATTTTGATATAGCCAGTATTCTCTTTTTGTCGAGCAGCTCCGGGTTATACATTTTAAGTTCGTTTACCAGAATCTCATACTCATTGGCAATGTTTTTACTATCGGCAGGTATCAGAAACAACAGCATCGAGTTTCGTTCGATATGGCGCAGGAATCTGATGCCCAATCCCTTTCCTTCATGCGCTCCCTCGATGATCCCAGGTATGTCTGCCATAACGAAAGAACGGTTATCCCTGTAACTCACTATACCGAGATTTGGAACGAGTGTTGTGAACGGGTAGTCTGCTATTTTTGGCCTGGCTGCGGAGAGCACCGATAAGAGAGTTGACTTACCGGCATTTGGAAAACCGACAAGCCCCACATCAGCCAGGATCTTAAGCTCGAGTATGAACGAAGCTTCTACCCCCGGTTCACCCGGCTGGGCATACCTGGGTGTCTGGTGGGTTGGGGATTTGAAGTGAACATTTCCGAGTCCTCCCCTGCCACCTTTTGCCAGTGTCTTTTTATCGTTATGACTGGTGATCTCAAAGAGCATCTCACCGGTATCTTCCCTTCTTGCTATTGTTCCCAGCGGTACGTCGATGATAACATCCTTTCCTGAGGCTCCCGTTGACTGCTGAGCGCTGCCGGCTTCACCGTTCCCTGCAAATATGTGTCTCTGAAATTTCAGGTGCAGAAGTGTCCACATCTGATCGTTTCCCCGCAATATGATATCTCCTCCCCTCCCCCCGTCGCCGCCGTCGGGACCGCCCTTGGGGACGAACTTCTCCCTCCTGAGATGAGCGGAGCCTGCCCCGCCCTTCCCGGAACGACAATAGATCCTTACATAGTCGACAAAATTGGAGGAGGTCATACTAATTGCCTGAGCCTGCCGCTCAACCTTTCAAAGATCTCGTCGATCGTACCCATGCCGTTGACGGGCTGGTAAAGCCCCTTATCGCGGCAATAGGCTATTATCGGTTCGGTCTTTTCGCGGTAAACATCTATCCTGTTTTCTATCACCGCCGTATCCCTGTCGTCGGGCCGGTCAGATAATTCAGCCCTTCCGATCAGGCGTTTAACCAGTTCGTCGTGATCAACATCCAGAACCAGCATGCTGTCGATCTTCATGCCCCTCCGGTTAAGCATCTCCTCGAGAGCGATGGTCTGGGCCACCGTGCGGGGAAAGCCGTCGAAAAGGAATCCGGCAGTGCCGGTACTGTGATCTATCTTTCCGGCTATCATCTCTATAACGACCTCGTCGGGGACCAGTTCCCCCTTCGACATAATCGAACTCATCTTTTTCCCGAGTTCGCTCCCGGCCGCTATCTCAGCCCTCAGCATATCGCCTGTGGAAAGATGCAGAAGATTGAATTTCTCAGCAAGTTTCACCGATTGTGTTCCTTTTCCCGATCCGGGAGGTCCGAAGATTAAAATATTTACCATATTGAAATTATTTATTATTGTATTAAAGAATAAACAGAAGTAAGATTTCGGCCGAAACCATTGTAATCGAGGCCGTACCCGACAACGAAATCGTTTGGAATCTCAAAACCTACATAGTCGACAGGTATGCTTTTCTTGTAGGCCTGCGGCTTCAGAAGCATTGCTGCCACCCTGATTCCGGCAACCTTCCTTATAACAAGATTATTTACCGTATGTTCAAGAGTGGATCCCGTATCAACAATATCTTCGAGTATTATTATCTCCCTTCCTTTCAGGTCCTCGTTCCAGCCGATCAGCTCCTTAATCGTTCCGGACGAGCCTGTTCCCTGGTAGGATGCAAGCTTTATAAAGGTTATTCTCGCGTTGAGATCAACTCTCCTGAACAGATCAGATGCAAACATAAAAGCTCCGTTGAGAATCCCGATAAACACCACCTCTCTGCCCCGATAGTCGTCGGATATATCCTTTGCCATTTCGCTGATCCTCTGCTGAAGAGTCTCTTCAGGAATAAGTTCCCTGAATTTCTTATCGAGTACCTGCACCTCTTTCATGGTAATAAATATGGGTTGTCAGCAGCTGCGAAAATATGAAAATAATAGCTTATTTTTGCCCATTAATGTAAGCTAATTATTAAACTCATATATGAAACCACTCGTAAGCATATTCATGGGAAGCACTTCCGACCTGCCTGTAATGGAGAAAGCGGCTCAGGTGCTCAACGATTTCAAGATACCCTTTGAGATGAGTGCGCTCTCGGCACACAGAACTCCTCAGGAGGTAGAGGTTTTTGCTAAAAATGCTGCAGGGAGAGGCATAAAGGTGATTATAGCAGCTGCCGGAATGGCAGCTCACCTGCCGGGCGTGATAGCCAGTATGACGCCACTACCTGTTATAGGCGTGCCTGTCAGATCATCACTCGAAGGACTCGATGCCCTGCTCTCTATTGTGCAGATGCCTCCCGGAGTGCCGGTTGCCACCGTCGGCATCAACGCCGCTCAGAATGCAGGAATACTCGCCGCCCAGATAATAGGCGCAGGAGATGCCGAAGTGCTTGAGCGGGTGGTCTCATTCAAGTCGTCGCTCAAGAAGAAGATTGTTGAGGCCAACGAGGAACTCAGGCAGGTGAAGTATC
>CAYRQY010000260.1:0-3696 GCA_964426435.1 uncultured Rikenellaceae bacterium
CCCCGAGCCAAAGGATGTTCTCATCCTTCAGCCTTTTGTTCTCGATGAGCTGCAACACTAATTTTCCTTCGTAGTAACCGAAAATATCCTTCACGCTGATAGTTGTATCGCTGGTAATACGGATTTCTTTCTTTTCAGTCTTGTAAGATGGATTACCCTTCCAGATTATTACGCACCCTACTCCCGGATTTCTTATACTCAATGAATCTCCCTTTATTGCAGATTGGAGAATATCCGGCAGTTCGGCTATGCAGTCAACCGATCCCTCCCGTCTTGTGCCTGTGTTCTGGAGTGGCCATCCGGGAGCCTGTGCCTGGATAAAAGCTTCGTCTCCCTTGAACTGGGGTGTAAGGTTCTCGTGATTCCACAGCGAAACCCAGTGTTTGCCATCGCCCTTACCCACCCGTATCAGGTTACCCGACAGGCCTTCCTGTCTCATATTAAGCACGGTATAAATTGTCTTTTCACCCGCTCTGAACCTGTTCACATAAACATTGTCCATTGTTGTTTCGATAAGGGGAGTCCAGTCATGGTCAAGAAAGGCATCGTTGTTCTGACGTAGGATAAAGGTGGTCTGAGCAAGGAAGTCGAGGTCGTTCCTGTTGTCGTCATTCCTTCCGCCCGGCCTGAACATATTCAGTTCAGTGCCGTAACCGTTGAAAAAGGATATCGCAATCTCCCTGTGGATAAGGTCCTCACCCACATCGCATACCCTGAAGATTGAAAAATCTGGCTTGATAAGCTTGTTAAGATTCAGCTCCGGGCTGTAATAGATGGCATTATGCACCCTCCCAGAGATTATTCCCGGCATATCTGCCGCGATTGCCATACCCTCGGAATACATTACCACTCCTTTCCTGACACTATCGGCCGCAGCCTGGAGTTCATAGCTCGAACTTCCCCTGGTGTCGAGCACCACCCCATCTGCCTCAATATCTTTAATGAGCTGCGCCATGCCCCTGTAGTGATCTTCCTTCCTTGTACTGTTATCCCATGGGTTATAGGCAATGAAGAACCTTGTACCTGCCTGCCGCGACATCCTGGCGAAGCTCCTGAGCTGTGCAGTACCGCCGGGCAGATCGCGGTAGAGATCCCACTGGTTACGCTGGTCGAGCCCCAGTCTCGGCCATGTCGGCCAGATACCCACTACATCGATACTGTCGAAGAGCCCGATCCCGTTTCTGATAACATCTGCATACGAATACCTGCCGGTAAGCCTGTCGTAGAACTCCCTGTCCCAGGCCATCATCAGAATGATCAGGTAGCTTTCCTTTATCCATGCAAGATCGTGCCTCTGGTAAAGGCTGTTGTCAAACTTCTCCAGGTCGTAAAGATACCTGTCCCTGAACATCATTCGGAGACCGTTCTGCCATTCCCCCCTGTATATATCAGCAAAAAGATTGTAGGTTACTTTTGCACCGGGAGGCAATATTGTCTGATATCTCTGCCGCACTCCCCCTTCACTCTTTTGCCTCCGGCTGAGTGCACAAACAGAATACTCCGAACTGACCCGGAAGGAGGTATAACCCATCTCCCAGGCATTATCCGGAAGAATTACCCTGAGCGGCCTGTAACCCGGCCTGAAGAGCTTTGCCCGGGCAAGATCCGGTGGCCCTTCACCTGTTATGGAGGTTGTTTCATCATCCGGATTAAAGGGGACAACATTGCTGAGAGTGATGGTATCTCCCGATATGTTCTCAAACAGAACCTCACAGTGCCAGCCATTGCCCGGATTCTCCTTTTCATCAAGCCTGATCCTTATCCTGTCGTCCACCGTCAGTAACCAGAAGCTGCCTTCCCGTGAGGCATCGGCACCGAGTGTTGTAAAATTTTTCTCATCCAGAAGGAAACTCAACAGGGGTCTGCTTCGTATAAATTTAATGACTGAACTGTCCGAAAGAAGTATATTGTCTGCAAAAAGACCCGGACTTTCGTTTATAGTCACTTTATGAAGGGTCTGGGCCTTCAGGAGGGACAGCGGACTCAGGAGAAGGAGCAAAAAAATAACAGGTGCAACCAACCGGCTGTATGTCATGGGCAGAACTGGGTTTAAACGAAAATATAGTACAAATATACTCAACGTTAATATAATAATTGTATTCAATTGTGTGTTTGTAAGAATATCCCGGGAATTATCGGAGAAGCATTCCTTTACTATTAATTAAATATATTGTACCTTTAAAGTGGCATTTTACCAACCTTGCTGATGTCAAAGCTTATCAGGATATTACAGTGTTCTCTGGTACTTCTGCTAGTCCTGGTGGCTTTTTCGTTTTCCTCATCCTGTTCCCCTACCAGGAAAAACACTTATTATCAGAAAAGGGCTAAGGCCTCCCGTGTCAACACGACACAGCTGGGCAGGAACAGATATTTCTTTTCATCAGAGTACCAGAAAAAGCTTGTAAAGAGTTACAAGCGCAAAAACAAATAATTCCCTGCTGCTAGCATTGAAAACTTAATCCGTCGTAAGCCAGGGTGACATCAGGTGCAAGCTCCGACTGAACAGCCCTGTGCAAACCCATCTGATGGCCTATGTGGGTTATGAATGCTTTTTTTGGTGAAACTTCCCTGATAAAATCAACTGCTTCTCTCAGACTGAAATGCGAGATATGTTTCTCTTTTCTCAATGCATTAACAATAAGATACTTGATCCCATACAGCTTTTCCTTGCTCTCCTCGGGGACATAATTGGCATCGGTAATATAGGCGAAATTACCGATCCTGAAGCCATAAACGGGCAGACGGTAATGATAGACCCTCACCGGCATTATTCTGAGGCCGTTCAAGGTGAGTTCGTGATCGGAGATCGTGTTGAGCCTCATTTTAGGGATACCGGGATACTGATACTCGGCAAAGACATACGAATACTCCTTTCTTATCGCCTTTAAAACCCTCTCTTCCGCGAAGATGTCTATGGCGTCATCACTCCGGAAATTGAATGCTCTCACGTCATCCATACCCGAGATATGATCCCTGTGTTCGTGTGTAAGGAATATTGAATCGAGTCTCTTAACGTTCTCCCTCAGCATCTGCTGCCGGAAATCGGGTCCTGCGTCTATTAACAGGTTTGTATTATCCGACTCAACAAGTATCGAGGACCTGAGTCTTTTATCATACTGATCCTCAGACATACACACCTCACACTCACATGCAATTACGGGGACTCCCTGGGACGTGCCTGTACCAAGAAAAGTTATTTTCACTTCCGGAATCTTTTATCAGCAAACCTAAATTAAAAAAGGGTAACGGGCAACATGTCGGGCCTATTTTATTATTTTTGATTTTTTATCCGTTTCAGGCTTTGGGCATATTGTATCTCATACCTGTTACCCTCGGGGGTAACGATTATCATCAGGTGATTCCGGAGAAGGTTTTGACAATTACCAGATCGCTCAGACATTTTATTGTTGAGGATATCAGGAGTGCACGGAGGTACCTGAGACTTATCGACAGGGGATTTCCCATCGACTCATGCATGTTTATGGAACTTAATGAGCATACCGGCATTTCTGAAATTGAGAATTACCTCAATCCGTTGCTCCAGGGCAGAGATGCAGGGCTCATGAGTGAAGCCGGCCTTCCCGGAATTGCTGATCCCGGCGCGGCTCTTGTAGCACTTGCACACCGGAAAGAAATCAGGGTGGTTCCTCTTTCAGGCCCTTCTTCGGTTATTCTGGCCATTATATCATCCGGCCT
>CAYRQY010000261.1:0-3642 GCA_964426435.1 uncultured Rikenellaceae bacterium
CCTTATAGAAGGATATAATTACGACATCTTTATCAGCTACCGCCAGAAGGACAACCTGCCTTCGCCCGGCTCAGGCAGGCAGGCAAATACCGACAGGTGGGTGAGTGAGTTTGTTGAGGCACTGAAAACCGAACTGGCTTCCACCTTCAAGGAGGAGGTGAGTGTCTATTTTGACATCAATCCGCACGACGGACTTCTGGAGACACACGATGTCGACGCTTCACTGAAGGATAAACTCAAATGCCTGGTATTTATCCCGGTAATTTCAAGGACTTACTGCGATCCCAAATCGTTTGCCTGGGAGCACGAGTTCAAGGCATTTGTTGAGCAGGCATCAAAAGATCAGTACGGACTGAAGGTAAAACTGCCCAACGGAAATGTGGCAGGCAGGGTACTGCCAGTAAAAATTTATGACCTTGACGAACCTGATGTTAAACTTTGTGAATCAATGCTGGGAGGAGTTCTCAGGGGAGTGGAGTTCATCTATAAATCGTCCGGGGTCAACAGGCCCCTGAGAGCCGTTGAGGATCATCCCCACGATAACCTTAACAAGACTTATTACAGGGATCAGATAAACAAAGTCGCGAATTCAATAAGGGAGATCATCGGAGGATTGTCAGCATCGCCCGGACGTATTGAGAAGGAGAGGGCTTCTTCTGATGCTCAGCAGGAGTCAGTTCCGGAAAGTGAGAAAACTGTAACTGGTTCAAAGACAGATAAGCCAAAACGCAGGAATCTGGTTTCCATTATCCTCTCAGCTGCGGTTTTGATAGTTGCGGCAGTCTTGCTCTATTCCACTTTCTTCGGTAAGAGCAGGATTGATAAACTCAGATCATCTAGTGAGAGGATTTCTGTTGCGGTAATGCCGTTTCAAAATATGACCGGAGATATTACCTGGGATATCTGGCAAGACGGAATACAGGATATTCTGATCAATTCACTTTCTGAAGAACTGAAAGTAAGACAGGCAGAATCGGTAAACAGCCTGATACATGGCAGGGGTCATGCCAATTATGCTTCCATAACCCCTTCCCTGGCAGGCTCATTCTCACAGAAACTGGCTGCAGATATTTTTGTTTACGGGAACATAAAACAGGCAGGAAACAGACTGCGGCTATACGCTCAGCTTATCGATTCAAAAACAGAAGAGGTGTACAAGTCATTCCAGATTGAAGTGGCTTCAAACGAAGAGCGTGTTTTTAATATGGTAGATTCCCTGTCGGCGATGGTAAGAAACTTCCTGGTCATTTCCGATCTTAAAAGCGAGGTGAACCTTCATGACAGGCTGCAGGCATCCACAAGCTCGCCCGAAGCATACAAGGCATTCATTAATGGCAGAAATGAGTTTATGAACCGTGATTACGCTTCTGCAAGGAATTACCTGATGAAAGCAGTATCGATCGACTCAGAATTCGTTCATGCAATCAACGTGATTGCACTGTCATACGGAAATCAGAACAACTGGGAGCAGGCTAAGAAATGGAGCCTGAAATCGTACGAAAAAATAGACCAGATGCCGTTGCAGCAGAAAATCAATACAAACAGGATACATGCACTATATTTTGATACACCTTCACAGGAGATCATATACCTCAGGCAACTGCTGGAGTTTGACGAACAGGACCCGCTCGCTTACTTTAATCTGGGTACTGCCTTTGGTAAATTGCGCCAGTATGATAAAGCTGTCTCCGAGTATGAGAGATCCCTTAAGGTTTACAAAGACTGGGGGATAAAGCCATTCTGGACCCTTAACTACACCTATCTTGGTACAGCATATCATAAAACCGGCCAGTATAGGAAGGAAAAGAAGCTATACGCTAAGGCAGAAGAAGATTTCCCTGGGGATATCTCGATTATTCGTAGTCAGTTTGTATTATCGAAGTCCACCGGTGATACCGCCGGGGCGGACTTTTATGCTGAGAAAGCCCTTGCCTTTTTTAAAAGTAATTCTATGAAAGATGCGGAAATTGCCGCTACCAGGGCAAGTGCACTTGCAGATGCCGGATCATTTGATGAAGCAGAGGAATTTTACCGGGAAGCCCTTTCCATGGAACCTGAGAGCCCGGCCAGGTTGAATACCCTTGCTCATTTCCTGATCGATAATGACAGAAATATACCGGAAGGTCTGGAACTTGTTGAAAAAGCACTTCAGTTAAGGCCTGATCAGTATAGCAACCTTCACACAAAGGGATTAGGTTTATTCAAACAGGGCAAATACAGGGAAGCCCTCGAACTGCTTCAGAAAAGCTGGGACCTGAGAAGAGAGGTAGCTGTATATAACCACGAGGCCTTCCTGCATCTGGAGGCAGCAAAAAAAGCTGCAGCAGGAGAAAAGTGAATATCTATCTGTCAGTCATAGAATTATGCAAGGTTTGTAATAAGCAAAAAATCAGGTTTTATGACCTGCCATAAACTACTTGTCTTGAAAATCCTTAATTTCACAATAACATTAATCCATACTATAAAATAATGAGTAAAAAAGAATCGGTCAGAAGCAGATGGGGGTACCTGGCTGTTTCCCTTGTTCTGGCCCTGCTTATTCCGGTAACGGCCAATTCGCAGGATAAATACAGCAATCCTGCCCAGGTGAATAAAAGAATTGACCAGTTACGACAAAGATCCGGCAGCCTGGTACAGGTCAGGAAACTTGCAGTAAGTCCGGGCGGCACTGACATACTGCTGCTGGAAATAGGAAAGAAGGGCGATGTGCCAAATCCTGCCGTTCTGGTTGTCGGCAACCTGTCGGGGATAAGTCCGGTAGCCACCGAAGCGGCATTGTCGCTTGCTGAAAGAGTAGCCTCCGACCCGAAGCTCTGCTCTGAAGTATCCTGGTACGTTGTTCCAATGGGAAATCCCGATGCCCATTCCCGCTATTTTGCCACTCCGCTTTATATGGATCCCGGCAATTTCACTCCCCATAATGATGATATGGATGACCGTACAGATGAAGACGGCTATAATGATCTTGACGGCAATGGTATGATAACCATGATGAGAGTAAAGGCACACGACGGCACCTGGATCCCTGTTGCATCGGAACCGAGGCTGATGAGAAGGGCAGATGCATCAAAAGGGGAGAAGGGAATCTATAAGTTGTACACCGAGGGTGTTGATGATGACGGCGACGGGCAATATAATGAAGACGGACCCGGAGGAACTGACGTTAATGCCAATTTCCCTCATCTTTTTAAATACTTTGATCCAAAAAGCGGCCTCTACCCCGGATCAGCAGCTGAAGCGAGAGAACTGATAAAATACGCATTTGACCGCCCTGAGATCGCAATGGCATTCTCGTTCGGGCAGACCAACTTCCTGCTGGTTCCGCCAAAGGGAGGCCGCAGAGGATCGGTGGATTTCGATAATATTACCATTCCCGAGGAGATTGGCAAAGCTATGGGTGTCGATGTTTCAAGGACGTATACAATGAAGGAAATAATGGAAAATGTTCAGCCAATGCTTCCGCCGGGAATGACTGTCGATGAGGGTATGATAGCGAGTTTCCTCGGGCTTGGCGCTGTGGTGAACCCGATGCAGGAAGACCTGGTGTTCTACAACAGGGTATCCTCTGAGTATAAGGATTATCTTAAAAGCAAGGGAGTCAACCGGGAACGTTTTGATCCGGAAGATGCAAAGGAGGGATCA
>CAYRQY010000262.1:0-3633 GCA_964426435.1 uncultured Rikenellaceae bacterium
GGAGGCGGCAGCATAGCCGACATGGGACACTACAGCCTCTTCCCTCTCTTCCTTGCTCTTGGAATAGATACACCGGCTCTCAGCGCCGAGGCTTACGGGACAACAACCTGCAAGATAAACAACAGTGTGTCGGTTGGCGTTACCAACACTGTTGCATTCCCACCCTCATGCATAGTTCGCTTCAAATTCGCTGCCCAGAAAGAGCTTCCACCGTTTGAACTGATCTGGTACGACGGAGGAATGAGACCTCCGGTACCCGATGAACTCGCCGCCGAAGGAAAAACCTTCCAGCGCGAAGCTATGATGTTCGTCGGTGATAAGGGCAAAATACTTGCAGGATTCAGGGGAGAAAATCCAGTACTTATACCCGAGAGCAGGATGAAGAGTGTCAGCACCGATGTCCCCGAACAAACAGGACCCACAGGTAATGCAGCATGGATCGAAGCTTTCAAAAACAATACGCAGGCACCGGGCAGCTTCCTTTATGCGGGTCCTGTAACTGAAACCATCCTGCTGGGAGCTGTTGCCCTCAGAGCCGGCGCCAGAGTCGATTATGATCATGTAAACATGAAGATCACCAATATCCAATCCGCAAACCAGTACCTGACCAGAGAGTACAGGCCGGGGTGGGAGATATAATAGCTCAGAGCTCGTAGCTCATGGCTCGTAAATAATAAGTTTGCTGGAAACTTGGAACTTGAAACTCTGGAACTTTGGAACTTTGGAACTCTGGAACTCTGGAACTTTGGAACCTGAAACACATTAAAACATTTAAAACTTAATTTGAGACATATGAGTAAATTAACACGAAGACACTTTATTGAGAAATCTGTACTGGCGGGCGCGGCGGGGCTTATTGCGCCATCGGCACTGGGTGCAACTATGGCTGCACCGACGCCAAGAATGACAAAGGATGACATCAGCCTTGCCCAGTGGGCACTGGTTGATGAGATAAGATCCGGCAAATGGAAAAACCTCGACTTTCCTGCAATCGCAAGGAAGGACTTCGGCCTGAATGGCATTGAGTTCGTAAACACCCTCTTTGAGGTCCCGACCGAGGGTTATCTGCGCCGGCTGAAACGTAACGCTGAAGATAATGGCGTTACAATGGTGCTTATTATGGTTGATGATGAGGGCGACGGCTGCTCAATGACGAAAGAGGAGAAGAGGCAGTTTGATATCAATCACCGCAAATGGATCGATATAGCACAATTCCTTGGATGCCATTCAATACGGACCAACTGCAGGGGGCCAGCCAATGTGAACAAGGAAGAAGCCCTCAGGCACTCGGCAGAAACATACCTTAGACTGCTCGAGTATGCCGTGCCGGCTAAGATAAGCGTGCTGATCGAAAACCACGGAGGCGTCTCCAACGACGCCGACTGGATGGTATCCCTGCTGAAGGAGGTGAATTGCCTCTATTTCGGCAGTTATCCCGACTGGCGCGGACCGTCGAAAGAGTTTGACAATGTCGATTACCTCGTGAAGATGCTGCCATTTGCGGGAGGAATGTCATACAGAAACCAGCCAACCGAGGAGCTGACGGCAAAGATGATAAAAATTTCCAAAGATGCCGGCTACCGGGGCTGGTACGGGATCGAGTCGAGCGGAAGGGAGGAGATCAAGAAAGGTATTGGGCTGCTGAAGAAGTACCTCTTTTAAGATTGCGGATTTCGGATTTCGGATTGCGGATTTTGTTGAGCCAAACGAGACAATCCCGCGATCGGGAGCGGATTTGGAGGAGCATAGCGACGACATCCCGCGGAGCGGGAGCGGATTTTGTTGAGCAAGGGTTTTAGCCTGCAAACTGCATTTCAGTAAGTGACCTGTAGAGGCCTCTTGCGTTGGAAAGCAACTCATTATGGGTGCCCTGCTCAACTATGACACCCTTATCGAGTACTATTATAAGATCTGCTTTGCGGACTGTGGCGAGCCTGTGTGCTATCACCAGAGATGTGCGGCCAGCCATCAGTTTCTCAAGAGCCTCCTGTACCAGACGCTCCGACTCAGAATCGAGCGAAGAGGTGGCTTCGTCAAGTATCAGTATCTTCGGATCCTTAAGTACAGCCCTGGCTATGGCAATTCGCTGACGCTGTCCGCCTGAAAGCTGAACACCCCGTTCACCGACAACGGTGTCAAGTCCCTGGGGAAAAGATTTAATAAATTCCCAGGCATTTGCCTGAACCGCAGCCGCAATTATCTCCTGCTCCTGTGCATCAGTCCTGCCGTATGCTATGTTCTCCCTTATTGTGCCGCCAAAAAGAAACACATCCTGCATCACAATTGCCATCTGTTTCCTGATTGCAGTGATTGGAAAGCTCCTGATTTCATGTCCGTCCAGAAGTATTTGTCCGCCAGCTGGTTCATAAAACCTGAGAAGAAGAGATACAAGAGTGGATTTCCCTGCCCCGCTGGGTCCGACCAGGGCAATTTTGCGGCCGGGCTCAATTGAGAAACTAACATCCTTCAGGACGGGAGTCTCCGGTCGGGAGGGGTATGTAAAATCAACATTCCCGAACCTGATACTGCCGGTCAGAATATTCCGGGGATCGATTGAATGAACTTCATCTATCTCTTCAACTGGTTCATCCATAAGCATAAGCAGCTTTTCGGCGGCACCGATTGTCCTCTGTAACCGGGTGTACACACCTGCCATCCCGGCAATATTTCCTGCAATAAAACCTGAATAAATAACAAAAGAGAAAAGCTGTCCGGCTTCCATCTCCCCCTTCGCGATCAAAATAGCGCCACGCCATATCACGAGACCCATCGCAATAAAGAATCCAAGAACGATAAAAGAGACTGCCGCCTGGTACTTACCGCCCCTGATTCCCGCCCTGGCAACCTCATCGGTTTTTTCACGATACCTTCTTATCTCGAAAAGCTCGTTGGTGAATGCTTTTACATTCTGAATCCCCTGGAGGGTTTCTTCAACTATGGTGTTGGACTCAGCAACATGCGTCTGCGCTTTCTTTGAATACCTTCGTATAGCCCTGCCCGAAAAGAATGCAAGAAGCGCCATGGGAGGAATTACTGCAAGCATGAACATAGTCAGCCTGAAGGAGGTTATCGTCATGAGAGTAATACCTCCGGTAATAATAAGCAGCTGGGAGAGAAGGTCCGCAAGGGTCTCGGTAATGGAATGCTGCAGGATTGAAATGTCCGAGGAGATCCTGCTGTTCAGCTCCCCCACCCTCCTCTCGGAAAAAAAGGACATTGGCAGTTTGATCAGGTGGTTGTAAATATGCTGGCGTATTGAAGCAAGTGTCTTTTCAGTGACATATACAAATATCCGTGTACGGAGATATGAGAATATTGCCTGTACTACCACCACGGCAAGTATAATAAGCCCTGTGCGGCTGATCTCACCTATTATCCTTCCCTGGTTGGCTATGTCCACCATGTTTCCGAGATATTTCGGGAACATCAGGCTTGCACCGCTGGATATCAGCAGAAAGATTAATCCCACAGCAAAAGTCCAGCGATAAGGCTTAAGGAACCTGTATAACTTTAAGAGCTCCTTCAACCCGCTTGTGACCTTTTTTCCTTCATTCTCCGCCATAGGGTCCGATCTGATTAAAAACATGCAAATATCCTGATAATGATAACATGTTGTTCTTGTTTGCGCCTGGT
>CAYRQY010000263.1:0-2739 GCA_964426435.1 uncultured Rikenellaceae bacterium
CAACATAATCGGGCAGTGTCACATCACTGAATTCTCCTGATCTGGTTATGACGTTAACTATACCTGACAGCACCAGGTCGCCAACAAGATAGGGAGTTCTGACCACCTCAATCTTCTCAACCAGTTCCGGATCTAGGTCAGCAAGCACTGTCAGGTCGTTCATTATCAGGCCGTCTATCATAACAAGCGGAGGCTCGGGGTAATAGACACCGGTTACCGGGTTTGTAATCTTGATTTCGTACCCCGATCCCGCCGGTCTGAGAATTATTCCCGGCAGCAGTTCGGTAAATACTTCCTGCATCTGTGGCAGGCTTATATAATCCGCCAGGAATACTTCCATTTCAGGTATTCCGTAGAATCTTCTTCCCTTTAGCAACCCGGCATCACCTGAGGGAAGATCTTTTCTGTAATCTGTCTCATAGATCTTTGCCGCCTGATAGTTGAAACTCAGGCGCGAAAACAGTTTTGCAAGGGTATCAGGGAGTGCACTTCTGTAAGTGAACGATTCCTGATACGTACGGGGAAAAGATGGTTCAAGCCCGAGTATCATATTGTTGTCAGCAAACCCCGGCTGTATAACGAGTTTTCTCAGGAGAGTGTCTACAGGAAGAACAAAGTGAAACCGGCCATCTGTTTCACGCCTGGCGTAACGGAAATCAGCGATCTTGCCCCTCATTGACATATAAAGTATCTGTGCCTGAGAGGTAGGTCTATTCTCCCTGTACCTTACTTCGGCTGAAAGATAATGGCCGTACTGTTCAAATTTGTTCCTGACCTGCGGACGGCTGTCTGACAATACCTCAGTCCAGCTTATCCACCTGCTCTCCGAGCCGGCAAGGAAATTATCGATTGCATCCCTGTCATTGCTTTCTGCCCTTAAGCTTAGTATTTCGCGGGGGACCGCTCCGTATTCTGTCCCGAACAGCATATAATCATTAATTCCCGGTGAGATTGCTGATGTTTCGACCGGCACAGCTGATATGCTGAAATCTTTGATATTAATTAACTCAGAGGGAGATGAGAGGCTTAACGAGACTTTTTGCCGCCAGGCATACAGGGTGTCTCCTTCCAAAACAGCGGTAAAGGGATGTTGACTATCTGAATAAAACAATCTCTCGAACATAGTTTTACCGTCTTCCCTTATGAGTGCGGCACTGGCAACGCCACCCCTCAGCCTTGCCCTGGGAACAGAAAGCCTGGTTTCAGTTCCGGATATTTTTAATTCCTGCGAATATTCGATATTTCCGCCTGTATGAATGACAAGGAAACAGGAACCCTGATATTTCAGAACTTCTTCCCCTGAAGCCCTTATCAGTAAATCAACATGAATTGAAGATGAATTATCCAGGATGACAGAAAATCCCTCATCCGTGGCGTCAGGAAGTCTAAAAAGCCCATCTGGTGAAGAAACCGAATAACTCATTCCCGGTATCGGATCGATCAGAAATGATCCGTAACCGGACAGATCTGTTGTGCAGCAGGTGACCGAATCTCCCCTGCTGTCCCTGATTATTACTGAACTTCGGATGCCGGCTCCCGATTCGTTGAAGCAATGGATAATAACCCTGTTATTTCCTCCGGTCAGGAGAACCCCTCCTTCAGGATAAAATTCCATATTAAAGGTGCTGCGGCCGGCAATCCCCGATTTGACTCTCTTTATGAAATCTTTATTCTTGAAAGGATTATAGATATCAATATCCTGCTGAAAACAGTTTTCTGGCAGGAAATTGCTCATCCATCTGGTATATGCCCTTATTGTATAGGACCCGGAGCTTAGTGAATCAGGCAACCGGAGACTGCCTTCACCCCTTCCTCCTTCAAGGCGGAAGCGCTTCTGCATGACCGGTGTGTTCCATGGATTCAGAAGCTCAACATAAGCCAGGGCACTCCTTCCGGAAAGTCTGTTCGTTTCCCTGCTCATTGTATAGATGCTGAACCATATATCCTCACCTGCGATTAACTTGTCGCGGTCAACATGCAGGAAAACCTCCTCCCACGGGTTTGACTCCAGGTATTGTTTCATCCGGGATGCAAGTTCTCCGGAGGTGAGTGGCTGCGCCCTCAGGCCGGCGAGTGAATATCCCGTTAGGAGTATTGCCAGCAGATATCCTGATGTTCCCTTCATCTCAATTTATAAAAAATCTTCCCAGAAGTCCGGTTTTATTCTGTCCGCATCTGTCTTGCAATCCGCACACTCCCTTTCTCTTGTGATAACCCACCAGGAAGGGATCTCATTTGCGTTATCCTCTACAATCCAGTAATCCTTTCTCTCCACTCCCTGAGGCAGGACGCCATAGATTGTATCGACCGTACAGCCGGGATAGAAGTATGAAAGCCCCAGGAAGCGATCCCTGACAAAAAGTCTTTTCCGGGATACCGCCGACACACTGAAATAACCCAGGACTGTTTCCCCGGGATCGGTTACTGACCTTATGTTTCCCTGGATTGCCATCGGTGTCATATCATAAAGACCACCTACGTTTTCAGAAATTTTCTGCACCCTTTCCCAGAAATAATATTCGGATTCATCGATTGAATATTGATTTACCAGTATACTGTAATTTACATTAAGCCTTTTGGTCCTGTTAGTTATAAAAACAACCGGAAATCTCGATATTCTTGCCTGGCTGTAGACACTTGTGTTTCTTACCAGTATTCTTTCGGAGGGTTCAGTAGCCCAGCACCTGAATACGTCTGAAGGAAACGGCAGGTAGTATTCCCAGGTTTCCACAAAACCCC
>CAYRQY010000263.1:2749-3592 GCA_964426435.1 uncultured Rikenellaceae bacterium
CTGAAGAAGAGACATTCACCGGCAGGATCGTAACTGTCGAGAAATATCCTGCATCCTTCAGTTATCTCCAGGCTGTCCCTTGATGCGTTAATTACCACTTTTTCGTGATAAAGGGAATTGATAGGAGGGACAGGTTTCATTTTAATAAAATCTGTTTCATAGTTGTTTTCCCCCAGTCTGATATTAAGGGAATAGCTTCCTCCTACACGCCCGCGGAAGAGAGTGGAGTCGGTGGAATATGTCCCGGGTGAGGTCTCTGCAAGGAAGTAAACAGTTCCTGTTTCATCTGCTATCGACACAAGAGCCCCGGAAACCGCCACAGCTGTTAAGGGCTTGCCGACGGGAACGGATCTGGAAAGGGTGATCTTGTTTGAAACATCCTGATCGGTAATTAGTCCTGACACTACCAGAAGCTCTTTAGCATCGTCAATCTCAGGTGTAAACTCGATCGTGCACCCGCCCAGCAGTAAAATAAAAACTATTATTCTTGTTATCCTTCCGGGTTTCATTATAGGTTAAAAATCAAAATTAAATGACAGCGATGGTATTGGTCTGCCAAAAACCGACAGATAGTAGCCTTTAACTGTATTCTTCTCATTCCTGAAATAGACGGAATAGACATTGTGTCTTCCCGTGATGTTGTATATTGAAAATATCCAGTGCGGATGAGCTATCTTGTTTATTTTCAGATTCCCGCTAACCTTGAACGAGAGATCAAGCCTGGAATAGTCGGGAATCCTGTATTTGTTTCTGTCGGAATAATGAGTGAGCACTATATCCCCTATTTTATAGGTTGCTACCGGGTAAGTAACCGGCCTGCCGGAGCTGTAGGTATAGTTGGCG
>CAYRQY010000264.1:0-3573 GCA_964426435.1 uncultured Rikenellaceae bacterium
GTACCCAGTACCCAGTACCCAGTACCCAGTACCCAGTACCCAGTACCCAGTACCCAATTTACATTATTATCTTTATCGCCATGGCCGAAAGCAAATCAGCCGCTTTCTGTGCCCGGTCCGATATTCTTTCAATGTTCTGCATTATATACCTCAAATGAGCTTTCCTTGACAGCTCCAGCTCCTTCATCCCCTGGAAGATGATCCTTTTGGTGTTTCTTGATATTGTATCTGTTTCACTTTCAAAATAATATACTTTAAGAAGCTTCTCCCGCACAGTGTGGGGAGCCTTGAAGTAAGCCCTGGCTGCGGGAATAAGTTCTTCGGCAGCCGAAGCTGAGGCTTCAGCCAGTCCCAGGAAATTATTGTTGAGCGATGCCGGTATGTCGGGCATCTCAATTCCGAATTCGTTTAGAGAGGCTTTGATCGAATCAATTATCTCATCCATCTGATCGATAAGTGAGCTTACCTCAACCCTGTGCTGCGGAAGAATGGAATGTGTAATCATTTCATTCTCAATTGATCGCTGGAGCATGTCCGCTGTGCTTTCCAGCGATTCAACCTTCTGTATATGCCTTTCAAAGGTATCCATATCGCGGTGGAGATAGGCCTTGATTCCCTCCCTGAAAACAAGTATACCCAGGTCGATGGTATCAAAAAACTCATCAATTTTCAGGATTACATTCTTTGTGGTTCGAGTGAAGAGTGCCATAGTTATTTAGTCTGATGAATTCCGTCAGGCCTGTTCAGGCCGCGTCAGAATTCGATTATTTTTTCAACCCTGTAGTTTCTGAGGTACTGTTTGAGTATAACCTGAATATCGCGATTATCCCTGCAAGGTGTTATGCAGTCGTGGACGGCAGTGAGCCCGAATCCCATTTCATTAACGTTGAAATAACCGTAGCCGGCATATTTCCCGTTTACGATCTTGACCGCACATTTTTCCTCACCATCCCTTCCCCTGTCGATGATAAAGAAGTTCTTTCGTGAGAAGATGAACTCGTCGGCAGCCCTTTTTGCACGTTCGTTATATTCCGCAGGTGACTCTGCCCCGCAGCATGCCCCTTTGCAGATCCCAACCTGATGATGGAAGCATGCCCCTTCGCAATCGTAAAGTCCTGCAAGCTTCTGGCAGAGCTCATAATGCTCAGTCAGCGAAGTGAGCTTGCCACGAGCCCTTTCCCTCGAGGTGAACAGGGCCAGGGGATGCTCATCAGCAACGATCTGCCCGTACCTGAAATTCATGTAACCCCCGGTGTCGGTGTAGCTGAATATACCCCAGGTGAATCCGGTCCTTCTCTGAGCCCGGTTGTATACCGGTTTGTTTTTCTTGATTTCCTCAGACTCCTTAAGAAATGCGATAAGCTCGCTACCCGTCAGTTCCCAGTCTATATCTGCAATCTGATCGCGTATCTCCATCGAGCGGCTGGTGGTATTATTCGACAGATGGGTCATTATCCTTTGCCTGAGATCCCTGCTCTTTCCGATGTAAATGAGGCCTCCCTTTTCGTTATAGAAATAATAGATGCCCGGCTCTTCCGGTATGTCATTTATCTTTGCAGCATCAAGCAGCGGATTGAGCTTTGATATCCGGCTGTTTTTCAGCAGACCTGAACCCGGACCGTTAATCCCGGCATCCTTCTCAATAAGTTTCTCGAGAAGCCTGACCGTTGCCAGTGCGTCTCCTGCGGCCCTGTGCCGGCCGTTTATCGTTATCTTCAGATCTCTGCAGATATTTCCCAGGCTGTACGATCTGCAGCCGGGAAACAATTTTCTGGAAAGAGTAATGGTGTCAATAACACTCCTCCTGAAGTTGTAGCCAAGCGATTTGAATTCCTCCCTGACGAACGAGTAATCGAATCGTGCATTATGGGCCACAAATATCCTTCCTTCAGTAAACTCAATTATCTCTTTTGCTATCTCAAAGAACCTGGGTGCATCCGCCACCATCTCGTTGGTTATGCCTGTCAGATTGGTTATGAAATATTGAATGTTCCTCTCGGGATTGACAAGTGTCGAAAACTCGCCGGTTATCTTCTTTCCGTCGTGCTGATAAACAGCTATCTCCGTTATCTTTTCAAGCTTTGCGCTGCCACCTGTTGTCTCGATGTCCACTATTGCATACATCCGCGTCTTTCCAGTGAAATAGTTGTTACGAATATAATCAGAATTGGTCGCACAACCGGTTAATTGTTTTAAATTTGTTATCAAATGTATCAGTAATGAATGAATGTTACGGCAGGAAATTCATCCTTGACGGAACTCTGCGGGATGCAGTGAGTTTTGATAATGCCCTGGTCTACGAAGGCAACTCTGTCTATGAGGTAATAAGGATGGTCAGGGGGAATCCGGTCTTCTTCAACGATCATATCGAACGACTTTATTCCAGTGTCAGGCATATTGATGAAGAGCCTCTTGCGGATCTCCTTACATTACGTAAAGATTTGATGCGCCTGGTCAAAACTGAAAAGCGAAAAGACATAAACCTTAAGATTGTATTTAATTACAACGAAGGCATCAATCATTGCCTTGCATACTTTATTGAACCCCTCTATCCGACAGCGGAGCAATATAAGAGCGGGGTAAAGGGGATACTCTTTCATGCTGAACGGAAAGATCCGGAGTCCAAGCTTATAAACCATAAACTAAGGTCCTCCATCTACCATAAGCTTATACTGGAAGGAGGCTATGAGGCACTGCTGGTCAACGAGGAAGAGTGCATAACGGAGGGAAGCCGTTCCAATATCTTTTTCCTTAAGGATGATATCCTCGTAACGGCCCCTGATGAAACAATCCTTAACGGTATTACGAGGAAGTACATTCTGGATATCTGCAGGGAAAAGAGGATCAGGGTTAAATTTGATTGCGTCAGTGTAGGGGATATGGAGTCTTACGAAGCCGTATTCATGACAGGCACATCACCCATGGTATTGCAGTTCTACTGCATTGGTGATATATATTTCAATGTGAGGGTTCCCCTGATCGGGAGGCTGAGGGAGCTTTATGTGGAAAAGGCAGAGGAGAGCATTGCCCGGTTTATTGCGGAAAATCCTTTCAGAAAATAGGTTTTTCAACCCCCGTCAGTTCCGTTCTTTCGTATGAACTTAAAATAGCGGTAAACGGTAGTCCCGCATTTAATACACCTTCCTGTATCGTCGAGGCTGACAAAACGGGTCCTGTATCCCGATCTTTCGGTAACCGTTGTTCCGCACCCGCTGCATCTGGTTTTCTGTCCCGAAAAACTCGCTACATTTCCGGTATAGACATGCTTAAGGTGTCGGGATGCCGTTTCATTCAGGACCTCAAGCCTCTCCACCGGTGTCGGGGGATCATCCCTCCTGTAGTTCGGAAAATACCTGCTGAGGTGAAGGGGTGTACCGGCTCCCAGCTCCCCTGCAATCCATTCTGCCTGGGCATTCATCTCTTCAACCGAATCATTCAGGCCCGGTATAACCAGTGTCGTAATTTCAAGATGCCTTCCTGATTTTGCAATCTGTTTCAGGGTGCTCTTCACCGGGTCAATCCCGGCACCGGTCAGTTTCTTGTAGAAGTCATCGCTGAAGGCTTTGAGATCTA
>CAYRQY010000265.1:0-3542 GCA_964426435.1 uncultured Rikenellaceae bacterium
GACAGTAATGTGGACGTTTTCATCGGGGGAGGCGAGAACCATTTCAGGCGAAGATCCGACAGTGTTGATCTGACAGTAAACCTGCGCAAGAAAGGATACGATGTTGTCTATACAATCCAGGACCTTGTTAAATCTGACAGCCGGAAGATTGCCGGGTTACTGGCAAAAGAACACATGCCTGAGGAATCGGCCGGAAGGAGAGGAATGCTCGAGATAATGACCAAGAAGGCAATCGAGACTCTCAACAGGAACCAGAAGGGATTCGTACTGATGGTGGAGGGATCGATGATCGACTGGGGCGGCCATGCAAACGATATAAGGTATGTGGTGGCCGAAATGCTCGACTTCGACAGGGCTGTGGGTGTTGCAAAGGACTTTGCAGAGACCGACGGAGAGACACTTATCATTGTTACCTCCGACCATGAAACAGGAGGGCTGACGCTTATTGACGGGAGCGAAGAGAGAAACTGGGTTTCGGTTAACTTTTCAACCACAGACCATACTGCCGTTATGGTGCCCATTTTTTCATACGGCCCCGGTGCAGAGAGATTCTCGGGAATAAGGGAGAATACCTTCTTCCTGGCTGAATTTCTCGATCTGCTGGGAATAAGAAGAAAGTGATCCGGTAAAGATACAGAGCATTCGTGGGGGAAATCAAAACAGGTACTGAGGGAAACGAACTTCCGCTTGTTGAGGAATTCTTTTCGGTTCAGGGTGAGGGGTTTCATTCAGGCAAGGCAGCCTATTTTATAAGGCTTGCGGGTTGCGATATAGGCTGTAAATGGTGCGATACACCCTTCTCCTGGGATCCTGCACTCCATCCCCTTGTTGAAACAGACTCAATAATTGAACGTGCTGTAAATTCCGGCACGGATTCTGTAGTAGTTACAGGCGGAGAGCCATTTATGTGGGACCTGGCTTATCTCTGCTCCGGACTCAGACAAAATAATATTCGTACATTTGTTGAGACGTCAGGCGCGTACCCTGTCAGCGGAGAATGGAACTGGATCTGTCTCTCACCCAAAAGACAGAAACCGCCGCTTAAGCAGGTTTGCGATGCGGCAGATGAGCTTAAAGTGATAATTGAAGATGATGATGATTTCGCCTGGGCAGAAAAATACAGTAAGCTCGTCGGAGATGAGTGTCTCCTCTATCTCCAGCCTGAATGGAGCAGGTTCGGAGAGATCGTCGGGGATATCGTTACCTACGTTAAGAAAAACCCTGCCTGGAGAATTTCCCTTCAGATCCACAAGTATATGCGTATACCCTGAGAAGAAAGGCTTCCTGCGTTTTATGGCATTGCTCCTTCTCCTTCTTTTTGCAGCGGAACCTGCTGCATTGTTTTCACAGAATCTGCACACAACATCCAACAGAGCTCTCAGGGCATACAGGGATGGAATGAGAGCATATGAATACTATATATTCGACAGGGCTGAAATCCTTTTAAAAGAAGCCATTAAGATAGATCCGGGTTTTTACGAGGCGCATCTTGTTCTTGGGGAGATGATGACCGACCTTAAAAGATACTCTGAAGCCGCAACTTATTACAGGAAAGCGGTATCCATCGATTCGCTCTTTTTCCGGCCCGTTTTCTTCAGTCTTGCAAATGCAGAGATGATGTCGGGGGATTATGAACGCGCCCTGATTCATTATAAGGTCTATGTCGACCAGAAAGATATTTCAGAGAAGAACAGGATAAGGGCACTCAGAAATATCAGAAACTGCGAATTCGCGATTGAAGCAATCAAAAATCCGGTCCCCTTCGACCCGGAAGGGATAGGCCCTGGTATCAACACTGTCGATGACGAATACTGGCCCTCAATAACAGCTGACGGACAGACACTTATGTTTACAAGGCAGGCCCGCCAGCGTGACAAGTCCTTTTTTGGAAAGCCATCTCATGAAGATTTCTACCTGAGCCGGCTAAGGGATGGGGTCTGGCAGAAAGCGGTAAACGCCGGAGCTCCACTGAATACTCAGAGCAACGAAGGAGCCCAGTCTCTCTCTTCTGACGGAACTTATATGTATTTCACCGCCTGTGAAAGATCAGGAGGACTTGGCAGCTGCGACATCTATTTTTCTTTCAGCAGGAACGGAACATGGTCAGAACCGGTAAATGTCGGGTCGCCTGTCAATACACAGTATTGGGAATCACAGCCCTCTGTAAGCGCTGACGGTAAGATGCTTTTCTTCTCCAGCAGCCGTCCGGGCGGTATGGGAGGAAAAGATCTCTGGTACTCCGTCATGAACAAATCCGGAAGGTGGACAAACCCGAAGAACCTTGGAGACAAAGTAAATACAGACGGAGATGAGATGTCACCATTCATACATTTTGACGGGAGATCCCTCTATTTTTCCTCCGACGGCCGGCCGGGAATGGGTGGATTTGACATATACCTCACAAGGATGAACGAGGACAGCACGTGGACAGAGCCCGTAAACCTGGGATATCCCATCAATACATATAACGACGAAACAGGTCTCGTGATAGAATCGGGAGGAGAGAGAGCATATTTTTCTTCGGTAAGGGATAACACCTACGGAAAGGATATCTTCAGTTTTAAGCTTCACAACAGTGTCAGGCCTGACCCTGTATCGTATCTCAGGGGCAGTGTAATTGACAGGGAAACAGGCAGGCTGCTCATGGCTGACTATGAACTGACAAACCTTACCACCGGCAGCCTCCTGATCAGCAATAAAACAGGCGCCGGAGGCGATTTCCTGGTCTGTCTCCCCTCCGGGCACAACTATGCTCTTAACGTCAGCAGACCCGGTTATCTGTTCTATTCGGAGAGTTTTCTCTTCGAAGGAGTGCATTCTCTTGTAGAGCCGTTTATCAAACAGATACCCCTGAGCCCGCTTAAGCCAGGGGAGAGAATGTTGCTGGCCAATGTGTTCTTTGAAGTTGATTCATGGGAACTTAAGAGTGAATCGCTGATTGAACTGAACAGGCTTGCCGATCTCCTGACAGAAAATAACAATCTCGTCGTTGAGATAGGAGGCTATACCGACTCAACAGGCACCGATGAACACAACCTGGTGTTATCGGAAAGGAGAGCATTATCAGTTGTCAGTTATCTGAAGACCAGGGGTATAACCCCGGAAAGGCTTAAGCATAAGGGATATGGAAACACATCACCTGTTGGTGACAATATAACTTCCGAAGGCAGAAAAATTAACAGGAGAACCGAAGTGAAGATACTGTCAAATTAAAAATAGCTGCTTCCGGACGGAAGCAGCTATTCTCTTCGATACACGATCGTATTGAGACATTCTGACTAAAATGTGCTTTTTAAATTGTTATCATTCCGCTGGATAACTTCTTGTTTTCCTTAAAGATGCTGACCGCCGGCTGCACCGGCACCGAAAATGAAACAGCAGAGCCTCCGGGACCGTTTCTTTCAATGCAAATGGTTCCTTTCATCTGATTGACAAGGTTTCTCGCCAGGACAATGCTTATTGCCTGGTAGACATCAGGGAATTTTCCGAGAGATCCGTTGAGATCGGTGGTCTGGAGGAATTCAAGGGAACCTGCAAAGCCG
>CAYRQY010000266.1:0-3497 GCA_964426435.1 uncultured Rikenellaceae bacterium
CGCCCGATGCCCTGCCGGACGACGGAATGCTTGATATAACCGTTATTAAGGAGATGAGCAGGCTGGAGATCGTTCGGAGCCTGAGGCTTCTCTACGACGGAACGATCCTTAGTCATCCGAAGGTGGACGGATACCGCAGCAACAACCTTATTGTTGAATCTGAAGAGCTTATCTTTGCCGAAGCCGACGGCGAATCGCTCGGTCATACACCGGTGCAGTTTGGCATATTGCCTGCCGCCGTAAGGATAGTGTACGGAACAAGGATTATTCAATGACCCTTATCTCGTATAGCTTTGGCCAGCGCTTCCCCGTAACGAAAAGCCTTTTACCCTCTTCGTCGTAAGCAATCCCGTTAAGGACATCCGCTCCGGTCTCCCTCCTTCTGTGCTCGGGGAAAAGGGAAGCAAGATTGACATATGAGTTTACCCTGCCTGTTGCGGGATCGATACGGGCAATCAGATCGGTCATCCAGATGTTTGCCCAGATCTCACCGTTAATGTATTCGAGCTCATTGAGCTGATCGACCTTTTTCTCATGATCGTATACTTCGAGCCGGGAAACAACGGTAAAGAGTCCGGGATCGAAAAACCAGAGGATATTGGACCCGTCGCTCATTGCGATCCTGTCGTTTACGGTAGTCAGACCCCATCCTTCTGTTGAATAGTATATTTTATTCAGCAGGCGGAAGGTCTCCCTGTCATAAACAAATCCGACCTTGTTCTGCCAGGTCACCTGGTATATACGATCCTGGTATAGGGTTATTCCTTCACCGAACAGGGATGCTTCCAGGTTAAGCTGCCTTAGCACTTTTCCTGTCTCAAGCTCCACTTCCCTTAGGGTTGAACCAGCCTCCTGACCGGTACCTTCATAAAGGAGACCATTGTGGTAGAAGAGCCCCTGTGTAAATGCATCGGGGTCGTGGGGAAAGCTGTTCACAATTCTGTAACCGAACACCGGAGGTACGATGTCGGAGAAAAATTCTGCAAAACGGGTGATCGTTTGTGCTTTTCCGTTCCTGTAGCCTGCTGCCCTGACAGATTTTCTGCCGGTGCCGGAAGTCATGCCCGGGGGAATACTATACTCCCATGGAGCTGATTTTAACATAGCTATGCGATTGCCGTCGAAGAATATCGCCACGCTGTCAGGCTGTCTGCCATTAACATCGGGCGAGATAACCACCCTTACCTGATTGCCGGTAATAAACCTGGCATTTTCCTCAGGCAAATCAAATGATATCAGCTTCAGGGCCTGCTCTTCCGGGGGCACCGATGATGTCCCCGCAACAGGAGTCTCACTCCTTCCGGGCCGCCCTGAACATGAGATGATCCATGCGGTAAGGAGCATAAGTATGAAAGGCATAACACAGGGTATATAATCAGCTTTTTTCATCTTGTTTCAGCCACTTTCCGAAAAGTCGTCTGAAGATGCTTTTTCTCATGGCCGCCATCTTCTTCTCAACCATTTTTTCATGGAGTTCGAAAGGGACAAGGATCTGCCACGCTTCACTCCAGCCGGGAAATCCCCCGAGATTACGGTCATCTATAAATATATCAGCATCTATCTTCCTGCTTACGGCGTCGGTAAAAATCTCCTCCGGATAATTCCGGTTCACTGCGTAGAACTCGATACCATTCTTGCGGCAATATTCTACGGCTTCATCAAGTTCCTTCCCTGCCCTGAAAGTCCACAGGATAAGCCTCGCTCCCATCTTCTCAAGTTCCTTCAGAGTCTGGAAAGCAAAGAGTTTCTCCTTCCCTATCGCGGGATACTCGTGATCTACAATAGTGCCGTCAAAATCGACGGCAATCTTTACATTGGTGAAATCAACCATCTGTGACTTTTTAGCCGGGTAAATTTAAGAAAAAAGAGGTAATATGAGCAAAAATTGATCCGGGCCGCCACGCACGGCGATCAAATATAGGCCGGCAATAATTTATTGTGTGATTTTATTCTAATTTTACAGCTCTTTCATGATACCTGTTTTTTCCGACTGAAATGAAGAATATCCCGAACATAATAACATCGTTCAACCTGGCGGCTGGCTTCCTTGCAATTATCCTTGCAGCACAGGGCAATCTTGCCGGCGCCTCATGGATAATAATAGCAGCCATGGTTCTCGATTTCCTCGACGGATTTGCGGCAAGGCTCCTGAAGGCTCATTCGGATTTCGGCAGAGAGCTCGACAGTCTTTCAGATATGGTAAGCTTCGGCGCAGCACCTGCCCTCATAATGTACAGGCTGATTGAGGGTGCAACTAATGCTGATCCTGCAGGTGCAGCATCAGGCCAGGGTATACTGCCTTCAGTACTGGTTTTGTCGACCGTGATAATGCCTGTATGCGCTGCCTTAAGGCTGGCAAAGTTCAATATCGATCCTGCCCAGAAGAAATCATTCCTGGGCTTACCGACACCGGCAAACGCGCTTGCTGTAGTATCGCTGGTTTTATCTGCGCATTATTCACAATCAAGTCTGGCAGGTTCATTAATCGCAATCCCCGAACTCCTGGTTCTCTTCACTATAATACTTTCTTTCCTGATGGTAGCCAGAATCCCGATGCTTTCGCTGAAGATCTCAGGTTTCGGATTTAAGGGGAACGAGGGCAGATATATACTGGTAATACTTGTGATTGCCTCTTTTGCTGTTTTCGGGATGAGCTCCTTTCTGCTTATTGTCCCGCTTTATATTATCGTATCGCTGATATCACGTTTCTTCTGACCAGTGGTCTCCGTTGGTCTTCAGATGGTTAAGGATCAGTGTCTGGATCCTTATTGATTCCTGGTGAAATAGTGTCAGCACCTTCTCGACAAAGAGAGGATCGAGTCCCCTGAGTGATCCGTGCTCCCCCCGCGTTCTGAGTATTTCCAGCCACCTTTCCATCTGCAGTACCGCCACATTGTTGCGATACTTGTAATCACCCATCTTCTCCGATACGCTCATGCGGTCCGCAATAAGCTCGATAAGCTGATAATCAATTGAGTCAATCTGATTCCTTAGTTCTTCGAGCTGGTTCAGGAAACCCTGATCGTCGATTATGGTTTTTCTTACAATAAGTCCGGCAAGGAGTGCGGTGAACTGATCGAAAGTCAGCTGCTGAGATGCATCACTTAGTGCCTCTGCAGGATTGTGGTGTACCTCGATCATCAGTCCGCTCATTGTCAGATCGAGGGCCCTCTGGCATATCTCCGGCACATAATCAGCCCTGCCTGAGATATGACTCGGATCGCACAGCACCGGAAGATTTATTATTCTCTGCCTCAGTTCTATAGGTATCTCCCATTTTGGCATGTTCCTGTAGAGGGTTCTTTCAAAGGGAGAAAACCCGCGGTGAACTGCCGCAATTCTTCTAATTCCTGCGGCATAAACCCTTTCAACGGCACCCTGCCAGAGGTCAATATCAGGGCTGAGGGGATTCTTTATCAGCACCGGCACATCGACTCCCCTCAGGGCTGAGGAGATCTCCTCAACTGAAAAGGGATTTGAAACGGTTCTTGCACCCA
>CAYRQY010000267.1:0-3478 GCA_964426435.1 uncultured Rikenellaceae bacterium
CATAAATTGAAAGAGCTGGGGGTCAAGGTAATGTTCAACGCCGACTATCTCGAGTCAGATCCGCTGGGTAAGGCAGAATGGATCAGGCTTTTCGGGGCCCTCTATTGCTGCAGCGATAAGGCCGGGTCAATATTCAGTGAAATATCGGAGAATTACAACCGGTTGAGCCGATTCATCATGGAAAACGCCGGAAAAAACCCGGATGTTATGCTTGGCCTTCCCTTCAGGGATACCTGGTTCATTTCACCGGGCAACTCATATATAAGCAGGCTAATAAGTGATGCAGGAGGAAATTACCTCTGGAAAGAGACACTGTCTCCGGTTTCGATGCCCATGGGTCTGGAGAATGTTTATATCAGGGCATTGAAAGCTGATATCTGGCTGAACCCGGGCAGTGCATCTTCCAGGGATGAGATAGTGGCTGTTGACCCGCGCCTTGCAAAGCTGCCATGCTTTATTAATGGCTCGGTCTATAACAATAACAACCGGATTAATGGGAGAGGTGCAAATGATTACTGGGAGAGCGGAACAATGAATCCTCATATTTTGCTCCGGGATCTGGCAGCAATAATGCATCCTGATCTGATGGGAGATACTGCGCTTTTTTATTACAGGAAAGTTGAATAATCATTATCAGGTGAACATAGCAATCCCTTACCGCCTCAGCCATGAAAGAAGATACTGGCTCCTGTTCGCGGGACTCCTTTTGGTCGTACTGGCACTGTTTATGGCTGATCTGCTGCTGGGATCAGTGCTGTTGAAGCCGGTTGACGTCTTAAAAGCCCTGTTTGCCGACTCAGAACCACAGATAGAGACTATAGTCTTGAAATTCAGGCTGCCCAGAACAGTTACTGCTGTCATTGCAGGAGTGGCTCTTTCCCTCAGTGGTCTCCAGATGCAGACTCTTTTCAGAAATCCGATGGCGAGTCCCTATGTCCTGGGTATCAGCTCAGGTGCCAGCCTTGGTGTTGCATTCATAGTGCTGGGCTTCTCTGCAGGCATTTCTCCGGAGAACATCAGGGGGCTTGGCAATTGGGTGCTTGTTGCCGCTGCATGGATAGGAGCAGGGTCGGTGATGATTCTGATGATGTACCTCTCCTCAAGGCTTAAAGATGTACTTACAGTGCTGATAATAGGCATAATGCTTGCAGGGGGAATATCCGCCCTGGTCAGTATAATGCAGTACTTCAGCCACGAAACAATGCTCAAGGCATATATCATCTGGACCATGGGAAGCCTTGGAAACCTTACCTCGTCACAGCTTACCGTTCTGCTGATTTCAGTGGCATCCGGAGTATTTCTTACACTCATATCGGTAAAGATGCTTAATGCCCTCCTTCTGGGTGAAAATTATGCCAGAACCATTGGACTTAAAATCAGGCTGGCAAGGATTACAATACTTGCCGGAACCAGCATACTTGCCGGGGCAGTAACGGCATTTTGCGGTCCCGTAGGCTTCATCGGGATTGCCGTTCCTCATATAGCCCGTCTGATTTTCAGAACCTCCGATCACAGAATACTCGTGCCGGGAGTTATCCTCACCGGAAGTTCCGTTATGCTGGTCAGCGATATTATATCCCAGCTGCCCGGATCCGACAGCGTCCTGCCCATCAACTCGGTAACCGCACTGATCGGTATCCCGGTGGTAATATGGGTGGTAATAAACACCCGTAAGTATCAAACCATCTTCTGACGATAATGCAGAACAGGCTAATAATATCAGTTGACTCTCTGGAAATAGGGTATGGAAAAGGCAATAAGGCAGTCTCCCTACTTCCTCCAATCAAAGCAACCGGTCATGAGGGGGAACTGATCGCCGTGCTGGGTCGTAACGGAATAGGAAAAAGCACTTTCCTTGGCACAATTGCCGGCATTACAACAAAACTGGGAGGTAACATTTATATAAACAAAAGGGAAATTGGCGAATATTCGCAAAATGAGCTTGCACGGACAGTGGGCTATGTTTCGACGGAAACGGTGAAAGTTAATAACATGACAGTTCTGGACCTTGTTTCCCTGGGCAGGTTTCCTTATACAAACTGGTACGGAAAGATTGAACCAGACGACCATGAGGCGATAATGGATGCTCTTGACAAGACAGGATTAGCAGCATTTTCCGGCAGGGCCCTTAATGAAATATCTGATGGTGAGCGCCAGAAGGCAATGATTGCCAGGGTGCTGGCACAGGACGCAGGGATTATGGTGATGGATGAACCAACAGCTTTTCTCGATATAGGCAGCAGGTATGAGTTTGTTCACCTTTTGCATACCCTGGCAGCAGAAAGATCTAAAATCATACTCCTGGCCACGCACGACCTTCACACCGCAGTCGCCAATGCCGATAAAATATGGCTAATGCTCGACGAGGGATTGAGTGAAGGAACTCCATTGGGACTTTTTGAGAACGGTTCGTTTGAGAGGCTTTTCGACGATTCCCGGATTAGCTCCGTAATGAAGACCAGCATCCTGGACTGGCTGCGATACTCACTTTCCTGAGATCTTCCTGTAATTTTCGATGAAGGGGCCTATATCCTCAACGGAGATCTTTTTTGCAATGATTTTCTTGTCCCTGTCAAGAATATATATAAGCGGTGTTGACTGTACATTATAGTAATAATCGAACCTTGTCCTTCTCTCGGGGTCCCAGCCATTTATCCATGTGAGCCTGTTCTCTTGTATATATTTTAACCACTTTGCCTGGTCACCTGCAGTGCATACCGTAAAAACTTCGATGCCGTTATTGCGTTCCGTGTCGTAATAATCCCTGAGTTTCGGGGTTGTTACATTGCAGTGCCCGCAATCGGGTTCCCAGAAATAAAGAATAGTGTAATCCTTCTCTATGTCGTGCAGCGAAACATAAATACCTTTGTTTGAGTCCATAATCAGATTGGCTGCCTTAACCCCGATCAGGTTTGGCCTGAGCAACTCAACCTGCCTGCGGAGATCATCTTTAAACTCCTTCGTTACCCAGTCAGCTTTGCCTGAAAGGTATATATCATCTGCCAGCTTGACCACAACAGCATCGTGACCCATTATCTCACTCTCACGGAAATGATTAAAGAGATATACTGAAACAAACTGGAAGACCTTGTAGTTCCCGCTTGTTTTTTTGATGATCCTGTCTATCTCCTTGTTTATGGAGTCTGGTGCCTGAATTACGACGTTTGTGAAAAATGTATTGAGCCTTGCGTGCAGAATCGGTGTTCTTATAAGCCTTTCATCCGCCAGGTCGGTATTGTCAAAGAAATGATCCTTGTTGCTGATGTAGGTCAGGACCCATCTCAGCGAGTCAGGATTCTTCGCATTAAGCGGAACAATCACCGGCGGAGGATCAGGAGGCAGCATTGCCTTTACAAGGACCGAAAGGAGATTGCCATCATTTTCCCTTATAATACCCTTCAGATAGGATTTCATACTCTCTTCCTGAACTCTCCGTGCTTCGGTGAGTATCTTTAGTGAATCGGGATTCTGCCTGTTG
>CAYRQY010000268.1:0-3475 GCA_964426435.1 uncultured Rikenellaceae bacterium
CTTCGGTCTTCGGTCTTCGGTCTTCGGTCTTCGGTCTTCGGTCTTCGGTCTTCGGACTTCGGACTTCGGACTTCGGACTTCGGACTTCGGACTTCGGACTTCGGGCTTCGGGCTTCGGTCTTCGGGCTTCGGGCTTCGGGCTTCGGGCTTCGGGCTCTTACAAGATTGAACGTTAACTAATTGTGCTCAAATATAAATCAAAACATATCAGACCTATGAAAAACCTTATCACGCGTCGCAGTTTCTTCTATAAGGGTATAGGTGCCGGAGCGGGCGCCTTTGCCCTGCCTGCACTGTTATCCTTTACTAACCAGGCCAGGTCAAAGGGAACAACTCCATTGATAATAACGAGTCATACCAACCAGCCGGGGCAGAACGCCATGGAGGCCGGATGGGAAATACTCAGCAAGGGAGGAACCGCAGTTGATGCTGTTGAAAAGGCCGCCAATATCATTGAGGTCGATCCGGAAGATACAAGTGTGGGATATGGAGGATTGCCCAACGAACGCGGAGTGGTTCAACTAGACGCTTCATTTATGGACGGTAAAACATATTCGGCAGGTGCGGTGGCTTGCCTCGAAAAGATAAAAACACCATCGTCGGTGGCAAGACTGGTAATGCAGAGGACCGATCATGTGTTGCTTGTGGGAAGAGGGGCGCTGGAGTTTGCAAGGGCATGGGGATTTCCCGAAGAAAACCTACTGACAGACAAAGCCCGAAGGATATGGCTGAGGTGGAAGGAAGAACTGAGTCCGGACGATGACTGGGGCATCCCGGAACATCTTCAGAACATCCGGAAGATGGAATCATACTGGCAGGATTTCCCCGATATCGAGCATCACTACGGAACAACAAATGTTCTGGCTATCGACAGAAACGGAGATATTGCAGGATGCACAACAACAAGTGGTCTTAGCTTCAAGCTCAATGGCCGTGTGGGCGACTCCCCGATAATAGGTGCCGGGCTTTACGTCGACAACGAAGTTGGAGCAGCCGGGGCAACGGGACGCGGCGAGGATGTCATAAAATCGTGTGCCTCTTATTATATGGTCCTCAGGATGAAGGAAGGGCGTACCCCCCAGCAGGCTTGTGAGGATGCTCTCAGGATGATAATCGACAGGTACAGGAACGTAAACCCCGATTTCTATCCCAGTGAAAAATTTGTTGCAATAAACCGGCTCGGAGAGATTGGATGTGCAAGTATGAAGGGCACCCAGACTCCCAGGATGTCAATCCGTACTGAAAAAGGATTCTCAAGGTACGAGGGAACGATCGCATTTCCGGGGAAATGATTTCAATGTAATCTTATGCTGCGTTCATAGAGGGCTTCCCAGTCTTCACCGGTAATATCAGCAGCTTCAGCAGGCTTGTCGGTTATCTTCCTCTCAAGCTTCCTTATAACCATCGACCGGTCGCGTGCTGATTCACCCTTCCCGTGGTCGACATAATCAACCCAGGCTGTAAACCTGTTTATCCTGTTGGGGATGACTTCCCAGGTCCTTATGAAACCTATATCTTCAGCCTTTAAGGCATAATTGTCGTGATTCTTTTCCCATACATCAACATAATAAACATAGGGGCCCAGGTGTGAGAATACGACTATACCGTATTTATCAGTGTATCCTTCTGCCTCCATTTTAGTCTCATTTTCCCAGTCAGGCAGAGTCGGGTATAATCTGACACTTGCACCCGGCACTATGTATTCGTCGTAATATTCCCGAACCTCTATCTCGAGCAGGGTGGGAATCTTAACATCAATAACGAGAGATGCCTTATTTGAAAGGCCGCTTGATGACCACGCCGTGAGAACTACCTCAAAGGATCCTGTTCCTGTGTAAATGTGTACGGGATTTGCCTCGTCCGACATAAATCCATCGCCAAAATCCCATTCGAACCTGACGGAATTATCCGATCTGTTCGTGAAATTAACCTCCTCTCCTACCACAGGATTACCTGGTGTGGCCGAGAAATGCGCTCTCGGGTTGTTTTCACATGCAATGAGGACAAACGGGAGAAGCATTATTAAGTAGAATTGCCGTTTCATATCAGTAAGTGTTAATTGTATATAATTATATTTCCAAATTGCGTGCCACTATACCAAAGTCCGGATTTAATTCTGAATGTTGCATCAATGCAGACTATTTTACTCGTATCCAGATAAAAATATTTATCTTTGCACACCTTTTTTATATGATACTCATAAGATGATCAAAATAACTTTTCCTGACGGATCAGTGCGTGAATACAGGCAGGGCATCAGCAGTCTGGAAATTGCTGAAGAAATAAGCCCCAGGCTTGCCGGAGAGGTTTTTGCCGCAACAGTAAATGGTGTTGTTTATGACCTGTCCAGACCCATTACCAGCGATGCCACACTCAAGCTTCACAAATGGGAGGATGAGGAGGCAAAACATGCCTTCTGGCACTCTTCGGCTCACCTTATGGCCGGAGCGCTCGAATCAATTTATCCAGGAATAAAATTCGGTATTGGTCCGGCTATTGAGAACGGTTTTTATTATGATGTTGATCCCGGCGACGGGAAAGTGATAACCGATGCCGACCTGCCTGCCATTGAGGAGAGGATGAAAGAAATGGCGGCCGGTAATCTTAAATATATCCGGAAGGAAGTCTCAAAGGCTGAGGCTATAAGCCTTTTTGCAGCGAAAGACGACGAATACAAAACGGAACTGATAGATGAGCTTGAAGACGGTACAATATCGCTTTATACACAGGGTGGTTTCACAGACCTTTGCCGGGGACCTCATCTTCCCTCAACGACTCCCATAAAAGCCATAAAGCTCCTTAATGTTGCAGGTGCATACTGGAGGGGGAACGAGAAGAGGAAGATGCTTACGAGGATATACGGAATCACTTTCCCGAAGCAGAAGATGCTCGACGAATTCCTTGTTCTCCTCGAGGAGGCAAAAAAGAGAGACCACAGGAAGATAGGAAAAGAGCTGGAGCTCTTTACTTTCTCTCCGAGGGTGGGAATGGGATTGCCTCTCTGGCTGCCCAGGGGATCGGACATAAGACAGAATCTCATCGGATTCCTTACAGGAATACTGAGAAAGAGAGGTTATAAAATAGTTACAACCCCTCATATCGGGAATGTAAATCTTTATAAGCTGTCGGGACATTATGAGAAATACGGCGCCGATTCATTTCAGCCGATGGCCACACCCCAGGAAGGGGAGTTTTTTATGCTCAAACCGATGAATTGTCCTCACCACTGCGAGATCTACAGCGCAACTCCGCACTCTTACAGGGAGCTTCCGTTCAGGATGGCAGAATTCGGTACTGTTTACAGGTACGAACAGAGCGGAGAATTGCACGGACTGACCAGGGTAAGAAGCTTTACCCAGGATGACGCCCACCATTTCTGTCGCCCCGATCAGCTGAGGGAAGAGTTCAAAACAATAATTGATCTTATTCTCTATGTCTTTAAGATACTTAACTTCAATGACTTCACAGCCCAGAT
>CAYRQY010000269.1:0-3461 GCA_964426435.1 uncultured Rikenellaceae bacterium
CCCGTGCGGCAGCGGGAAGAAATTCAAGCATTGTCACGGAAAGCACCAGGAGATGGCTGGCGAGGCCAGGCCCAACGCCTGATCACTGCCTGTTCACTTCCTCAACAGCTTTCTGTATCCTGGAATTGATAGCCCTGCTTACCGGAACAAGCGGCAGCCTGAGATAATTCTGGCACAGGTTCATTGTTGCCAGCATAGCTTTAACCCCCGCAGGATTACCCTCAACAAAAAGCAGTTCAATCATCTCAACCAATTTGTACTGAATCTCGCGGGCAGACTTGTAATTGTTCTTTAGTGCCTGGTTAACCATCTCCGAACACTGGGCCGGAAACGCGTTTGCCAGAACAGAAATCACTCCTGTCCCGCCAGCGGCTATTATTGGCATAGTCATCATGTCATCCCCCGAGATTACCTGAAAACTCTCAGGTTTGTCCTTTAAGATATTCATTATCTGTGTCATATCCCCCGATGCCTCTTTTACGGCGACAATATTCTCACACTCGCGGGCCAGTCGCAGACAGGTATCAGAGGTGATGTTGCTGCACGTTCTTCCAGGAACATTATAAATTATAATGGGGAGAGAGGTTGAGGCGGCAATTGCCCTGAAATGTTCGAAAAGCCCCCGCTGTCCCGGTTTATTGTAATAAGGTGCAACCGATAATATGCCATCAATCTCCTTCAATCCGGTGTTCCTGATGAAATTAATGACCTCCTGCGTGTTGTTCCCGCCAATTCCGACTATCAGGGGCACTCTGCCATCTACCACTTCAAGGACGTAAGAAATCAGCGCTTTCTTCTCGTCTTTGGTGAGTGTTGCTGATTCGCCCGTGGTACCCATAAGTACTATATAGCTGATCCCTCCGGCAATATCGTGTTCAATAATTCTGCCGAGAGCGGTAAAGTCGATACTGAAATCATTTTTGAATGGTGTAACCACTGCCACACCCGTTCCTCTGAGTTTTTTCATCTGTTTAATTTACAATTATGCTGTAACGGCTGTTCCCGAATTGATCATTTCAAGGTAATGCAGTACCTGTCTGAGGTAATCATCCGTTTTAACGGGAGGCTTTAATTCCATCATCAGGTCGTATGGTGAATTTCCCGGATCAGAGTCAGACAGGCCCACCTTAAAAGAGGCTGCAGAAAGGGAAGAAATATAACGAAGCGGGAACATCCCGTCGAAATTTACCTCTATCAGCACGTCGTATGGTTCAGCAATGAATTTTTCAGCTTCCTGTGCTACCGGGATATAGAAGCTGTTAAGTTCATTCCTTCGTATGCAGGTCAGGTATCGTATCGCAGTATACTGATCGGGCAGGGGATCACCCGGATAGTAGGCCAGGATCTCTGTTTTTATGCCTCTTTCCTGCATCCTGTTGTAGAAATCCGTCAGTGCCGGAAATTCACCGGGACGGGAAGCATCCCAGATTACCAGGAGTTTTTTTACCCGGTCGAGGCTGCGGTATGCTATTTTCCGTATTGCCCTGGTTTTTCTCCTTTGAAGGATATAATTACCGATTTTCAGTCTTATTTTCCTGAATAGTTCCATTCTGCAAACCTAACAGTTTTTTGATTATTCCGGCAAGCGTACTCTTTATTCTTCACCGATAATTTTCAGGAACTCATCCTCACCGATAATGCTTATTCCAAGGGAGGCAGCCCTCTCCATCTTGGAAGGGCCCATGTTTTCTCCGGCAAGTATAAATGAAGTACCTGCTGAGATGGATGAAGTGTTCTTCCCGCCATGCTTCTCGATCATGGTTTTGTATTCGTCGCGGCTATGCTTTGAAAAAACGCCCGATATAACAACTGTCTTGCCCGTGAGCGCATTCCCTTTTTCGCCCGGCTTTTCTTCTTCTCCTTCCAGTCTGACACCCGCAGACCGCAGGCGTTCGATTATCCCGATGTTCTCCTCGTCGGAAAAATATGCAACGATGCTTTCCGCTATTCTGGGACCAATTTCGCGAACGGCCTGTAATTGTAGTTCATCAGAGGCCATAAGGTCGTCTATCGATCTGAACCTTGCGGCAATCACCCTGGCCACTGTCTCGCCGACATGCCTGATCCCCAGTGCGTATAGGACACTGTGGTATGGTGTTGAAACCGAATCGCGGATACTCTTGATTATCCTCGCTGCAGATTTCTCACCCTGACGTTCGAGAGGGACGAGCTGGCTCAGTTGAAGGTCATAAAGATCAGCAAAATTCCTTATCAGCCCCCTGCTGTAAAGCAGGTCTACGGTCTCTTCCCCGAGACCATTGATATCCATTGCCTTTCTGCTGATGAAGTGAGAAATTCTTCCCTTGATCTGAGGCGGGCAATGCAGGTAATTGGGGCAGAAATGATTGGCCTCTCCTTCGTTTCTTACGAGACCTGTGCCGCATTCGGGACAGTTCGGGGTGAAGAGTACCTCACTGCTCCCGGGTTTACGCCCTGAAATATCAACACCAACTATCTTTGGTATTATCTCGCCTCCCTTTTCAACATACACCATATCGTCCAGGTGAAGATCGAGCAGTGCTATCTGATCGGCGTTATGGAGCGACGCCCTCTTAACTGTTGTGCCTGCAAGAAGCACAGGTTCAAGGTTTGCAACCGGTGTCACGGTGCCGGTCCTTCCGACCTGAAATGCTACTGAAAGAAGTCGTGTTACTGCCTGTTCGGCTTTATACTTGTATGCAACAGCCCACCGGGGCGATTTGGCGGTAAAACCCAGTTTCTTCTGCAGATCGAGGGAATTAACCTTAATTACCACTCCGTCGATGTCGTAGTCGAGATTCTGCCGTTCCTTTTCCCAGAAGCTGATAAAATGCAAAACATCCCCGATGCTTTTGCACAGCCTTATGCTTTCATGAATCCTGAATCCCCATTCTGAAGCTTTCAGAAGATTATTATAATGATCGGCATAAGGAAGTTTTTCACCCAGCACGAAATAAAAGAGGCAATCGAGTCGTCTCGATGCCACAACTGCCGGATCGAGTATCTTAAGGGTACCTGCTGCAGCATTGCGGGGATTGGCGAAAGGAGTTATTCCTTCATTTATCCTGGCTTCGTTAAGCTCATTGAATACTTTTCTCGACAGCAGTATCTCACCCCTTATTACGAACCTCTCCGGCAAATTTTTGCCCGATAACCGAACCGGAATACTCCGTATTGTCCGGACATTGAGCGTAACATCATCTCCTTTTGTTCCGTCACCTCTTGTCAGCGCCCTTTCCAGGATCCCGTCTGAGTAGGCCAGGCTTACTGATGCTCCGTCGAATTTAAGTTCGCACACGTATTCAGGGTCTCCCTCTCCCGCCTTCCTTACCCTGTTGTCAAATTCGCGCAGCTCCTCAAAGGTATAAGTATTGGCAAGGGAGAGCATGGGATAAGTGTGTTCATATTGCCTGAATTCATTTGTCAGATCGCTGCCCACTTTTCTTGTGGGAGAGTCATCAGTTGCCAGGTCAGGGTATTTT
>CAYRQY010000270.1:0-3450 GCA_964426435.1 uncultured Rikenellaceae bacterium
ATTGTCCCCCTTTTTGCCGCTTCAGCAACCGGAAAAAGGGTGACTCCCGGAACAAATCCGTCAGCCACTGCTTTATCCCAGTCAGCCTTGAACTCCGGAGCCTGACCGACAATAACATTTATCCCGTTATCCTTCATGTTCAGGGCCTGTGCAGGTCCCTGGACTCCATATCCAATCACCGCAACAAGTTCATTTTTAAGAACTTCACGAGCCCTGGAAAGAGGGAACTCCTCCCTGGTTATTACTTCCTCAGTCACTCCGCCGAAATCTATTTTAGCCATGGTTATTTATTTATTATATTAGTATTTAGCCTTTGAGACGGCCATAAAGGCCGTCTTTACAGGGTTTTTTTTCTTTTGTCTTTCGCCTTTGAGACGGCCATAAAGGCCGTCTTTACAGGGGTATTTCCTTTTGTCATTTGTCTTTTGTCTTTTGTCTATCATCTTCCGTCTATCGCCTATCGTCTATCTTCTATCGTCTATCGCCTATCGCCTATTCCGCTATCGCGGAATCTCCGTTTCACTCCGATCGCCTTTTTTCTTTTGTCTTTTGTCTTTTATCTTTTGTCTTTTTCTTCCGGTTCATCCTCCTACCCGTACGCTTCGATATTTTCCGGTTTATACCTGTGTGCCTCATCCATCTCCTTAAGATAGGAGTTAAGCTCCTTTACCTGCCTGGTTATAGCAACCCGGCCTGACCTTACAAACTGGAGTAAACCATGTGGCTGGAGAGCTGAAAGAAGATCCGTGATCTCTGATCTATGCCCGGTTTTTTCTATAACGATAAACTCGGGTGATACTTCCAGAATCCGTGCGTGATGATTCCTGACCACCTTGTCAATAACATTGCCGGACATTAATCCCTTGGTTGTCACCTTATACAATGCTATCTCTTGGTAAACAATCTCATCCGATGTATGTACAAATACCTTGAGCACATCAACCAGCTTTTCCATCTGCCGGGCGACCTTATTGACCATTTCCGGAGTTGTCCTTACTACCAGTGTGAGCATCTGAACCCCCTTTACAGCAGATTCTGAAGCAGTTATGCTCTCAATGTTGATCTGCCTCCTTGTCAGGATTATCGTAATCTGGTTTAGGATTCCTATATGGTCCTCTGAAAAAAGCGAAATTGTATATTCCTGTGTCATTGTTTAACTGTTTTTTCTTTTCTCTGTGATCCTCTGTGCAATTCTTTGTGTTTCTCTGTGTAATTATTATATAATCAATGTTTTACACCAGTCTTACCTCACTCACTGATGAGCCGGGTTCTATCATTGGCAGGACATTCGCTTCCTTACTGATAGCCACTTCCAGAAGGTAGGGCCCCTTTGCCGCGAGCAATTTCCCGACCGCCTTTCCGAGTTCCCCTCTTTCAGTGATACGGCCGGCGGGTATTCCATAGGCTTCTGCTATTTTGATGAAATCGGGATTTACCAGTGCAGTTGAGGCGTACCTTTTATTAAAGAACATGTCCTGCCATTGCCTTACCATACCGAGGAAATTGTTGTTCAGGACTATAATTTTTACTGCTGTACCGTAGTGGAGTATGGTCCCAAGTTCCTGGATTGTCATCTGGAAGCCGCCATCACCGAGGAATACAACAACCTCTTTATCAGGTCTTCCTGTTTTGGCACCTATCGATGCCGGAAGGCCGAAGCCCATAGTGCCCATTCCCCCGGAAGTCACAAGTGAGTTTGGCTGTGTGAACTTGTAATAGCGTGCGGCTGACATCTGGTTTTGTCCGACATCAGTCACGATAATCGCATCGCCCCTGGTCTGATCCGAGACCTCCCTTACAACTTCTCCCATCCTGAGCTCACCTGATTCAGGTTCTGTCTCCGGTTTAATGACCTTTTCATATTCTGTCCTGTCGCAGATGCGGAACTCTCTTATCCATTTCTCGAAAGAGTTCTCTTTGACGAGTGGCATAAGTGCCCGGAGAACTTCCTTTGCATCGTTGTTGATTTCGATATCTACCTGTACGTTTTTATTGATTTCCGCCCTGTCAATTTCAATATGGATAATCTTTGCATTCCTTGCATATTTCCTGAGATTTCCGGTTACCCTGTCGTCGAAGCGCATACCGACTGCAATAATCAGGTCAGCCTCGTTGGTGAGCATGTTCGGGCCATAGTTGCCATGCATCCCCAGCATCCCCGCGTAAAGTCTGTGACCATCAGGAAATGCAGAAAGACCCAGCAGAGTCATTGCGACAGGTATCCCTGTCTTTTCGGCAAACTCTTTCAGCTCCATTTCCGCCCCTGAGAGCAATACTCCGTGACCGGCAAGTATCAGGGGTTTCTCGGCATGGTTGATCATAATGGCTGCTGATTCTATTTCCCTGGTATGCAATGGAATGCTGGGGTTGTAGCTTCTAATGTAGTTGCATTTCTCATACCTGAAGTTAAGTTTTTCAACCTGGGCGTCCTTGGCGATATCGATCAGGACCGGACCGGGCCGGCCCGATTTTGCTATGTAGAACGCCCTGGCTATGGTTCCGGGAATATCCTGAGGTTTCTTTACCTGTGCATTCCACTTCGTCACAGGCATTGAAACACCGAGTATGTCAGTCTCCTGGAAGGCATCGGTTCCGATCAGTCCTGAGACTACCTGGGCTGTAATAAAGACTACCGGAACCGAATCGAGGAATGCATTTGCTATTCCTGTAACAAGATTGGTAGCTCCGGGTCCGGAGGTGGCAAAGCAAACACCCGGTTTCCCGGTTACCATTGCATATGCCTGGGCGGCATGCGCAGCACCCTGCTCATGACGGGTAAGTATGTGTTTCAGCCTGTCTTCATAATCAAGAAGCTTGTCGTAAACCGGCATAATGGCACCCCCCGGATAACCAAAGATTGTATCGACTCCCTCCTCTATGAGTGATCTCAGCAGCGCTTCGGCACCCGAAATCTCTCCGTTTATGTTTATCTTACCATTTCCGGTACTATTCTTTTTCACACTCTTCATTTAGTTGTTTTCAGATATTCCAGCAATCACTTTTATCTTTTTCTCTTTCCCGGGAAGTGTTTTAAGATCCTTTCTTCCCGGCTACTGCTCACTTTAACCTGTAACCCTCACCGCTCCCTTGTCAGCTGAGCTCACTGTCGCCGCATATGCTCTCAGTGAAGCCGGGATATTGCGTACACGCAATGAAGGTCTGAAGGCTTCATTGCCCTTCTTCATTTCCTCATCACGTCGGGCATCAAGTTCACTGTGTGATAATAAAACATTGATTTTCCTGTTCGTAACATCAATCTCTATAAGATCCCCGTTTTTCAGCAGAGCCATTTCCCCTCCCGCGGCAGCCTCGGGTGATACATGTCCGACCGACAGTCCGGATGTTCCTCCGGAGAACCGGCCGTCGGTTAGCAGGGCGCACTTTTTATCAAGCCCCTTCGATTTGATGTATGATGTCGGGTAGAGCATCTCCTGCATTCCTGGTCCGCCT
>CAYRQY010000271.1:0-3432 GCA_964426435.1 uncultured Rikenellaceae bacterium
TCACTGTAATCGAGCCACGAAAGCATGGTCCTGTTTGCCTGTATCCCGCCGGCCGACCATATCATAACCCCTTCCGTGGCAGCTTCCGCAAGTGTGCGGTACAACTCTCTCGATTTACGAAGCTCTTCCTCCGCCCTGCTCCTTTTCTCCTCTATCCTGTGACTTTGCCTTGAAACAGCTATGAGCAAAGCTATAATAACAACCCCTATGACCCCCGAGATCACCAGTGCCCTGTTTTCCATGCGGCGTATCTCAGCCTTAACATCTTCAATATATATTCCCGTTCCTATTATCCAGTCCCACGGCCCGAATTTCCTGACATAAGACAATTTAGGGACAATCCGTGTTGAATCGTCGTTCCACTGCCACATGTATTCAACATAGCTCTCGCCTGTAAGCGAGACTGCATTCACGAATTCAACAAAGATTGTCTTTCCCTTCGAGTCGCGGTACCCTGTAAGATCCTTACCGTTAAGGTCACTCCTGTACGGATGCATAATCATCCTTGGGTGCATATCGGTGATCCAGAAATAATCCTTGAGCTGATCTCCGTACCTTATCGTGCCAATTGCTGCCCTGGCCCTCTCCTGTGCCTCATCACGGTCAAATTCCCCGCTCTCCTCCCTTGAATGGTAATAATCGAGAAGACTGTAAGCCGAGGAGGTTATCTCGTGGATAAGGTGCCTCTTGCGGTCCATCATCACGTTTTCGAACACGGGGATCAGGTAGAAGAATATCAGTCCTGCGAAAAGTCCAAAAGCAAGAAGGGCAGGAAGGTCGATCTTCAGCATGAAGATCTTTCTCAGTCGTTTCCCGGTCAGTTTTTCCATATCAGCGATCTTAAACCGTATTTATTGCGATGATCTGAAGTTTCAGGGTATCTGAATCGATTATTGAAAAGCCTGTCCTCCCTTTTTCTCCTGCCAGGGGAGGAAGGGATATTATTACCATCTCCTTTCCAAGATTAATGGTCTGGCAGGGAACCGGGTGGATCGCCTTGAGGAAAGAGCTTCCGCCCCTGTAGGCCAGTCCTGCAAAATGACTGTGGGAATGCCCCGAAAAGGAATACAGGATATTGTTCTGATCCATGAATTCCCAGAGCCTGGCGAGGTGATTGTTTCTCTCGATGTATTGAGTTGTTGAACCGGTAAAGTCGGGGTAAATGTAGTGTGAAAGAAGACAGTTTGTCCCGGCGAAGGGCAGAACAATATGTTCAGGAAGGGAGTTCAGGAAAATACGATCTTCCTCCGTGAGATCATTCGGAGCTTCACCTTCGTAAGCCCAGACCTTCCCCCGGGCGATTCTCCTTCTCTCCGTGAAGTCCATGCTGAACCAATCCTCCGGATAGGTAAATCCGTTGGTATAGCATGGCAGCCTCCCGGAAGCGTACAGGTCATGATTACCAGGTACTATCCAGCGGCAGTTTGACCTTACAAGATCGAGGCATGCCTTTGCACTGCGGTCGGGATTGAATGAATAAAACCTTTTGTCAAAACCGACAATATCTCCCAGGCAGGCAATCTCATCACACAGGTTCAGCGATGCCAGCCTGAGCGCTTCACTGAGCATCCTGGTGTTCTCGTGGATATCTGTTATTATGCCTATCCTCATTTCGCCGGGGATTAAAAAATAAGCCTGCCCTCAAAGTGAGTTCTTAAAGGTAATAATTTTTGACTTGAATTAAATTATTTGCTAACTTGTGTGCATTACCTGATTACTAACCAAACTATTTAAGTATGAGAATTCTTGTCATCGGGTTTGTTCTTTTCGTTATCTGGTCACTCTTCTCTGTATGGCTTTATGTCACCAGGCTTCAACCTGCCATACAGGGTGCCGTTGAAACAGAGACGATCGCCGAACCCTCAGTGCAGATCGCAGAACCCCCGGCTCAGCCTGTTGAGGTAATGCCGGCAGGGATGAACATCTATTTTGAATTTGATAAAAGCAGATTCACGCCTGATCCGCAAACAGAGAAGACTGTTGCAGAGTACAAAGCCTGGATTGATAAACACCCGGAAGCATCGGTTAATATAACCGGGCATACGGATTATATCGGGACGAAGTATTATAATCAGCAGCTGGGATTAAGACGGGCGGGGGCTGTTAAGGAGTACCTGGAGGCAAAGGGTATTCCGGCCGGCCGGATTAAAATAAATTCTGAGGGCGAAGAGCAGCCTGCAGCCGATAATGCCACATCCGAGGGAAGGGCAAAGAACAGAAGGACAGAAATATCAATTAAATAACAATTCACATGAAATCACTTATATTAATACTTGCAATGTCAAAAACAGGAGCCATTATCCTGATGATCATATTGCTTCTTGTTGCTGCGGTTATAGGTTATGTGGCCGCATGGCTCTACGCAAAATCGGTTTATACACCTGTAATCAAGGGTCTTGAAGACGATAAGGCTATGCTTAACAGGGAAATATCGGGGCTGAAGGATGATATTGTAAAACTCAACGGGAAGATTGACAAGCTGAACGAAAAGACAGCCGGTCTCGAAAAGGATCTTGCTGAAAAGACAAAGGAGCTCGAGGCCAAGTCAGGTGAGATTCAGGAGCTGCTGAAGAAGGTTAAGGGATAGGTTTCCAGTTTCCGTTGGCTGAAGCCAACGGAAATTTAGGGCAGCTTAAGCCTCTATCTCTGCATGATACTCCTGCAGAGACTTTACCCTGTATTCCCCGTTCTGCCGCTCTTTTATTCCCTTTGTGGCGGCCAGGGCGGCTGAGGTTGTTGTGATATAGGGGATCTTGTACCTGATGGCATTCTTCCTGATATAGGAATCGTCGTATTCACTCAGCTTGCCTGCGGGAGTGTTTACCAGGAGATCGATCTCGCCGTTTTTTATCGCATCAACAATATTCGGGCGTCCTTCATGTACTTTCAGAATAAGCTCAGCCTTAATGCCATGATCGTTCAGGAACATTTTGGTGCCGCCGGTAGCCAGGATCCTGAATCCCATATCGGCGAAGTTACGGGCTGTCTCGGCAATCTTGTTCTTGTCGCGGTCGGCTATGGTTATAAGAACCGTACCCTTTACAGGAAGTGAAGATAAGGTTGCTTCCTGCGACTTGAAAAATGCCATCCCGTAGTTGTCGGCCATTCCCAGCACCTCACCTGTAGACCTCATTTCAGGTCCAAGGAGGGGATCTATCGAGGGGAACATATTGAACGGGAACACCGCCTCTTTTACACCATAATGACTGATAGTCCGGTTTTTAAGGCCAAAATCGGAAAGCTTCTGTCCAAGAAGTATCTGTGTTGCAATCCTGGCCATTGAGATATCGCAGACCTTTGAAACAAGAGGTACCGTGCGTGACGCCCTGGGATTGGCTTCTAGTATATAAACAATATCATTGTAGATTGCGTACTGGATATTCATCAGTCCCACAACCTTCATCTCGGTCGCAATTCGCCGGGTATAATCAT
>CAYRQY010000272.1:0-3378 GCA_964426435.1 uncultured Rikenellaceae bacterium
GACATGGTTTGCTTATTGCCGGATCGTACGGCAAACTCGGGGCAGCAGTTCTTGGTGCAGGGGCTGCACTTCGAACGGGGATAGGGCTCCTTACATGCCATATCCCCTCGTTGGGTACGACTGTTATGCATACAGCTGTTCCCGGGGCAATGGTGCATCCCGACAGGGACGACAGAATCATAACAGAAGCCCCGGACGCGGAAAGTTACGACGCAGTCGGAATAGGTCCGGGAATCGGATCCGATCCTTCCACGCAGGCAGCTCTTCACAGGATTCTCATCAGGGCAGAAAAGCCAATGGTAATTGATGCCGACGGGCTGAACATTCTCGGGATGAACAGAAAATGGCTGGAACTGATCCCCCCGGGATCTATTTTAACTCCTCATCCCAAGGAGTTTGAGAGAATAACAGGCACCAGCGGCAACTCCTATGAAAGGCTCATGAAGCAGATCAGTTTTTCAAAAAACTTCCGGTCTGTTGTTGTCCTGAAGGGAGCAAACACCTCAATCACCACACCTGATGGCAGGGTCTGTTTCAACAGTACCGGCAATCCGGGAATGGCTACGGCAGGGAGCGGAGATGTACTGACCGGTATTTTGCTATCTTTGCTCGCGCAGGGTTATGCCCCTGAGGATGCCGCAGTAACCGGTGTTTTTCTCCACGGACTCGCAGGTGATATTGCTGCTGCCGAAAAAGGATTAGAGGCAACCATTGCCACGGATATAATAGAGAACACAGGCAAAGCATTTAAAGCGATCCGGACAGGCGACATCAGCTGAGGCTGCTTAAACAAAGGAGTGCAATAAATCCCCTGCAGGCACAGTTAATTATGCAGAATATAATAGAGGAAAAGAATATGAAAAGATTTACTACCCTGATGCTTATTGTGATCATGGCGGCATCCTGCTCGGTCAGCAGAAAATCATCAACTGCAGGGCCCGTTATCACACCGCTGAGAGGCAAGACGGCAATTACTGAAGGAAGCCTTATATACGGATTACCACTCACCGTTATCGATGTGCTTGTAGAGACCGAAAGGGTTATCGAGGTACCGGGTCCTTATGCCAGATATGCAGGCGATCTTCTTGGACTTTCTGACGTGATAACGGCAGAGAATGAATACTGGTCAATCAGGAACATCAGCCTGAGTACTCATGAGGAGCTTGATCCTTCAGAATTCTATGTCATTGAAGCCACGAACCTGTTTGAGACCAATGTGCTTGCTCTCAGGAGAGCCGGTCTTATTCTTGACCTGAATGCGGGACTTTATAATATTTACGACAGGAAAAAAGGGCAGGCATCGGGACAGGAGACAGACTTCGAACCACTCAGGGTGCTGGATCTCGGGGCTGATGAATATTATCTCTCCCAGAGGGATACCGCCTACAGGATAGTCAGTCTCGATACAGGCTTTGTGAGGATACCCTACCTTGTTGAGAAGAAAAGAAAACTGTCGGTGGATCAGCTTGCAGAAAGAGCTGCCAGGAGGCTCATGGAACTCAGGGATGGAAAGCATCTTATTCTTACGGGGGAGGCTAATGTGTTCCCGCAGAGTGAGGCAGCAATAAACGAAATAAACAGGCTCGAAAAGGAATATACCGAACTCTTCACCGGCAAGGTGCTCAGGGAGGTAAGAACATTCACCTACCAGGTAATACCCCGGAGGGAGATGTCGGGAAGCCCTGTCACGCTGCTGAGGTTCTCCGAAGCAACAGGCCCGGGTGCGTCAACCGACAAAACCGGAGCCCCGGTTATGATAGAATTTTCTCCAGAGATGAAAACCAGGGACTTGTCAGTGATAAGGAGGCCCCAGTCTGATGTGTCAGTGCCAAGGTATGATAAGCTTTATTACAGGGTGCCCGATGTGGTCAATATAAAGGTATTCACAGGTAATCAAATACTTAACAGCTCAAGAAGGCTTATTTACCAGTTCGGAGAGGTTGTGCAGCTTCCTGCGAATTATATTATCGGTGCTTACTGAACCTTGCCTGTAAAGGTCTTCTGGAAATCTTCCCAATTATGCTTCTCGTAAGCCTTGTCGGCAAAAAAGCTGAGAAGAACCTCCATGTCTTTAGGTTGCCTGAATCCCGGCACAGGTGAAATGCCGAACTTGTCTCCCTGAGGGGTAAGGAATACCACTGTGGGATAGGAAAGCCTCCCCTGCAGGAGTGCCAAAGCAAGCTGATGCGTGCGTCCGGCTGTACCGTCGTTGATGAAGGTCTGCCCCAGGAAAGTGATGCTCTCTTTTCCTTCCGCGTCGAATTTCACGGGATAGAACTTAGTATTTAAGATGTCTGCAATTACTTCATTTGTAAATGTTTCTGCATCCATCTTTTTGCACCATCCGCACCAGTCGGTGTATGTATCGATAAAAACCGGCCTGGGTGATTTCTTTAAAAGGGCTTCCGCTTCCTGAAGAGTATACCACCTTACACCGGATTTTTGGGTAAATGATGGTAAACTAATGATTATGAATGATATGAGTATTATTATACGGTTCATTTTCATGCTTTTTAATTCATTAACAAATTTCGTGCAAAATAAATTAAATAATTAATTCCTGATAAATATCAAACCTGATTTGTATCTATAACATACTTTTCTCTCTTTGGTTCAAAATAATGTTGCTATCGCAAATTTCATTCAATTATTTTTTACATTTACCGGCACTAACAATTAACCTGATAAAACCATGGATACTGAAAAGAAGACACTGCGCGACTCTTTTGCACTGCGATGGATTGTTCTTGTACTGGTCAGTTCACTGATGTTCGGAACCTACTGGTTCCAGGACTTCTTTTCCGGACTCAAGGGACTTATGGAATCGGAACTGGGATTCTCGAGCGAGGAATTCGGAAGGATAATAGGGCTGACAACCATCGCGAACATGTTCGGGATGATCATTGTGGGGGGTATAATACTTGATAAATGGGGAATAAGGCTCGCAGGACTTGTTTTCGGAGGCCTCGCCGCAATAGGAGGGGCCATAACCGCGCTGGCTTCGGCAGGATTCTTTGGAGAGGACCATGGCACGATCCTTACAATGATGATAATAGGAAGAATCATGTTCGGTTCAGGCCTGGAGATAACCTGTGTGGTGGTAACCAAGACAACGGTAAAATGGTTCAAGGGATATGAGCTGGCGCTGGCAATGGCGATCAATATCGGCTTCGGACGACTAGGCTCTGCCCTTGGTATAGCTGTTTCACCCGATATAGCGAACGGTGTAGTTTCCCCTGCTGTCACCTTCGCTGCAACGCTTATGGGACTTGCACTTATACTTTTCCTGATATACACATTCTTTGACAGGAAACTCGATGCGCAAAGAGCAGAAAAATCACCCGGAACAGCTGCAGATGAAGAGTTCAGGTTTTCTGA
>CAYRQY010000273.1:0-3357 GCA_964426435.1 uncultured Rikenellaceae bacterium
TTTCTCCTTTTTTTGTTCCTTCATATAATTCAGATCCGGCAAACAGGCATTCAAGTGCGCCATTATAAAGGATCTTTCTGGTCTTCGGCTTCAGCCCGACAAATTTCAGCGACTCAATGTCGGATGTGATGAGGAATGCACTCCATCCGCTGAAACGATGCTTAAGGGTGGTCCCTATCATACTGTATAACCCGCTGATCTCTTCAGTTTTTATCCTCTTCCCGTACGGGGGATTTATGAACAGCATCCCTTCATCGTTATTTCGTTCAAGGTTGGCGAAATCGTTCACACCAAGATCAATGACGGTTTCCAGTCCGGCATTTACAACGTTCGTCCTGGCTTTTGAAAGTGCCTCGGGTGAAATATCGCTTCCGGATATTCTGACCGGTGAGTTTACGATCCTTTTTTCTGCTTTGATCCTGACCCTGCTGAAAAGATCTTCATCAAAATCCTTCCATCTTGTGAAACCGAAGGTATGCCTGAACTTACCCGGGGGTATCCTGCAGGCAGCCAGCGCCGCCTCAATCGGTATTGTGCCCGATCCGCACATAGGATCCAGAAGGGGTTTATTAGCCCTCCATACCGCCAGCCTGATCATTCCTGCAGCAAGAACCTCATTGAGAGGTGCTTCAGATGTTTCGGTCCTGTAGCCCCTCTTATACAACGGAACAACCGATGAATCCAGTGAGACTGTTACCTTATCATGACTTATGTGAAGATTTATCAGAAGGTCAGGGTCCGTATTGTTAACTGAAGGTCTTCTTCCTGTTGCATTACGGAAGAAATCGGCAATAGCATCTTTAACCACGAGGGCCGCGTAACCTGTATGAGGGAATAATTCTGATTTCACCACCGGTGATACCGAGAATGTACTGTCACAATCAGCATAAATCCCCCAGTCTATCCTGGAGCAATTGTAATACAGATCCTTAGGTGTTCTGATATTGAACTCCGAAACGACTGCCAGCACCGACAGTGCCGTTGCGGAGCAGTAATTAACCCTGTAGAGCAGTTCATGGTCTCCCTCGAATATTACCGCGCGGTTAACCGGATTCACATCTGCTGCTCCAAGCTCAAGAAGCTCTTCGGCGAGCACTTTCTCAAGTCCGTAAAGGGTTTTGGCTATCAGTTTCATAAAGAAGAGCCGGCATTTTACCTGGGATAGCCAAGTATCCGGTTATATGCTGTCCTGTCGTTTATTATCTCAAGAGCCCTGTTTATGGATTTGTCATCCTGATTCAGGATCATAAAATATTCGTTTGTCTGCCACAGATTTGAGGCAAGAAGGGCCTTTAGCCCCTTAAGAATCTCACCTTCAGATGTTTTATATTGGTTTTCGTTGAATTTAATCCCGGCATCATCACCTTTTTTGATCAGAGCATCAATTTCTGCTTTGGAAAACTCAAATCCCTTCCTGAAATCCTGGAAAGTTTTGTAGGAGGCTTTTATTCTATCCCTGTTTGAATCAGCATATTCAAGGATATATGTATTAAGGATTCCCCTGCGCACCAGACTTCTGAAATAATCGGAGTTACCTGAAGTATCCACTGCAACAAACACATCCGGCATGATGCCTCCCCCTCCGAATACGGTGCGTTTGTTTACCAGCGTTGTGAATTTAAGTGAATCAGGGAACCTGATACTATCGCCGGACAATAGCTCTCCGTTTGTATATCTTCTGTAGAAATTTTGCAGATACTTATCATAGCCTTCATCGTAAGGGCTCTGTATTGACCTGCCTGTTGGTGTATAGTACCTTGCAACCGTCAGTCTGATCATCGATCCGTCGGTAAGACCGAAAGGATTCTGTACCAACCCCTTCCCGAATGTCCGCCTTCCAACCACAACACCCCTGTCCCAATCCTGAACAGCACCCGCAAGTATTTCGCTTGCCGATGCCGATCCCTCGTCAACCAATACAACAATCCTGGCATCTGAGAGGGTTCCTCCTCCCTTGGATTTATAATCCTGTCTCAGGGTTTTCCTTCCCGAAAGGTATACCAGCAGTTTCTGGTCAGAAAAAAACCTGTCGGCAATCTCTGTGGCTGCCAGCATATATCCACCGCCGTTTCCCCTGAGGTCAAGGATCAGATTCTGCATACTGTTTTTCCTCAGGGCAGTCACAGCGTCAGTAAACTCCTGGAGTGTAGGTGCCGCAAACCTGTTAAGCCTGACATAGCCTGTTGTCTTGTCAAGCATATAGGCTGCATCGAGGCTGTTGATGGGTATTTTATCCCTTATGATTGTATAGACGAGAATATCCTTCTGGCCTTTTCTGAAGATACCAAGGTTGACTCTTGTTCCCTTCGGTCCCATCAGCTTGCTTCTGACTCCCGCCGTAGAGATGCCTGTTCCCGCCACTTTCTCCCCGTCGATGATTATTATCCTGTCGCCTGCCCTTAATCCAGCCTTCTCCGAGGGGCCTCCGGGAATGGGCTCAATAACTATGATTGAGTCGCGCAGCAGGTTGAATTGTATGCCTATTCCTTCGAAGTTACCGTTCAGCGGCTCGTTCATCTCCTTTACATCCTTGGCGGATATATAAACTGAATGCGGATCGAGGTTCCGGAGTGTCTCAATAATTACCTTCTCCGTTATTTGCGACAGGTTGACCGAATCGACGTACCATGCATCTATCAGGCTTAAGGTTCGACCAATCTTGAAGGCTTCCTCATTCAGTATCTGGGCTGAGATGTTATTGAAGCACATGACTGCGCTCAGTAAAGCCGCAAGTGCAATATATTTAACTGTTCTCATAACAGGTTTTCCTCTCTGTAAGATTTATTTATAAAACAATCATTCCCATTCGATTGTTGAGGGTGGCTTTGAACTGATATCATACACAACTCTGTTAATTCCCCTCACCTTGTTTATTATCATGTTGGAAACCGATCCCAGAAATTCATAAGGGAGGTGAGACCAGTCTGCTGTCATACCGTCGGTTGACCCGACTGCCCTAAGCACCACTGCATATTCGTATGTTCTCTCATCACCCATCACTCCCACCGACTGCACCGGCAGGAGTATTACGGCGGCCTGCCATACTGAATCATATAGTCCGCTATTCTTCAGTCCTTCGATAAATATTTCGTCTGCCTCTCTCAGCATCTCGAGTTTTTCAGCCGTCACTTCCCCGGGAACCCTTATGGCAAGTCCGGGGCCTGGAAATGGGTGTCTCTTCAGAATATAGCCGGGGACACCGAGCGCTTCTCCGGCCCTTCTAACCTCATCCTTGAAAAGAAGCCTTAACGGTTCAACGACTTTCAGGTTCATTTTTTCCGGCAGTCCTCCCACGTTGTGATGTGACTTGATAGTTGCAGAAGGACCGTTTACCGATACCGATTCAATGACATCGGG
>CAYRQY010000274.1:0-3296 GCA_964426435.1 uncultured Rikenellaceae bacterium
CTATACCATTGCAGGTGCGGATGAAGCGATGGCATCAGCAATTGCCGGCGAGGTGGCAGGCAATGCATCAATGCGCATAGGGAAGCAGCTTACACGGGCCATAAATGAACTCGGTGCTTCTTCCAGGCAGGATTTCCTGAATACGATGAAAAGGACAAGGGGATATATCGAAGCTGCTGTGATAAACGAGAAGGCTACACTGGCAAGTACCAAAGAGTTGGTGCCGGGCTCAGCAGCATTCGGCGGATACATTGCCAGACTGACGGAATCGGTAGAAGGAACAGGGGCTGCAGCACTAAAAGCCTTCACAGGCTATGCCGAAACGGCCGGAAGGAACCTTGGGATAACAAGCATTGCTTTCAAGCCGACAGCATTGGAAACCAGGGCCTCGGGAATAGTGCCGAAATCAACATCTTTAGTAACGGAAAGGGGCTACAGGGGATATGCAGAGATCCTCTCGAAGGTTGATCCGAAGGTAAGGGAAAAATATCCCGTAAAGGGGGCGCCTCTCGACACTCAGGAGCTCGGCAGGCTTTGCAACGGTACGAACTCTTCCCTCGACATAAAGAAACTGCTCGACAGCCAGAGAAGATGGGAGGCTGATCTGCAGGATGTTATAAATTATATATATGTACTCAGGGAAGCAGGTCTGGTCTCATTTTAGCCAGGAGCCATAAGACGTGTACGGATCATTTAGCGACCCATCCGATTGATTGTTTCAGCAGTTGCCTGAAATTTGGATTTTCAAAAGTCGGAGAATCATGTCCTGACTGAAGTACTACAATCTTTGCCCGTCCATATTTCTTCGTCCAGCCTATAACCGGAGTGCTTGTTGGTTCATCTGTTGTCAGTAAAGTGGTCACCCCTGGCTCTACGTAATAGTCCTTATAGGTCTCGTCGAAAATATCAAAGTCCTTAACTCCCTTTGTGACAGGATGCCTCGCATCAGCAATCTTAACCCTGAACCGGAGATCGTGGATGTATGATGAGGGCTGGTATTCCTTCCCGTCGAGCAGTGTCGGTTTGTGGAAATACTTTCCGCCTATTATACGCCAGTACTCCGGCCAGTCGTCGTAGGCACATATGCTGTGATGCAGGGCAACAACGGGTTTTCCCTCCCTGATGCACTCCGAGAATACCTCTGCCTGTTCCGGGGTTATTTTCTGCCACATGTGGTAGAAGACAAGCACATCATATTTCTCCCTGTTTTCCGGAAGGAACATATCGTAGGCTCCGGGGAATTCCGCAATCTGCCAGGTAATTTCCGGGCCAAGGCTGGTCAGCATCTCATTGAACGGAGCGGTTTTATAACCGTGTCCGCCGGTTATGACCAGGATCCGTAACGGTTTTTCCGCTGAAGTGCAGGCAGGCATCACGGACAGCAGGAGCGTAAGAGCAATGCTTAATATCACTTTACTTCTGAGGTGCAACATAATCTGTTCTTAGTACCCTGAATTCAGTTCTCCGGTTGATCTGATGAGCCATCTCCTTCTGCTCTTCGGTGGGCAGTGTATTGATGTATGTCTCTGTGAGAGTTGTTCCTGTCCTGAGGAACGGATACTGCGCACTGGTTTCCTCATCGACAACCTTCGGGCTCGATTCGCCATAGCCTCTTGCCGATAATCTTTCTGGCTCAATACCCTTCTGGATAAGATACTGTACCACCGACTGGGCTCTCTTCTGGGAAAGGTCGAGGTTATATTCCTCGGTATCGCGTGAATCGGTATGAGACATCAGCTCGATGGTGACTCTCGGATTATCTCCAAGTGTTTCAACAAGCCTGTCGAGCGATACCATCGATTCGGGCCGCAGATCCCACTTGCCGAAATCGTAGAAGATGTTCGGCAGTTCGATTGGCCTGTCGGTAGCGGTAAGCAGTATGGTTGCCATAAAGTCGCGGCTCTTCTCCTGGCCCTTTGTGGTCTCCTTCTCCTTGCCCGAGAGGTACCCCTCCTTAGATGCGAGGAAAATATAATCGACCTCGGGTCTGAGAGCGAACCTGAAATCGCCGCTGGTGCCTGTTTCGGCCTGCAGGTTTGTACCGTCGCTTGCTATCAGCTGAACCACTGAGCCTGCTATCGGCGCTCCGGTCTTTTCATCCTTGACCAGTCCCGTTATGTTAAACCTCAGCGGAGGCATCTCGAATGAATAAAGCTCGTCGATCCGCCGGCCCTTTCGTGTAGAGCTGAAAATGCCCCGTTCAGCGCCAGGCTCGAATGTGATGCTGAAATCGTCGGCACTGCTGTTAACAGGGGATTTCATATTCTGCACCACCCACGAACCGTCAGGCTGGGGAATAGCCCTGAAGATATCGAGGCCTCCCATACCTATATGCCCGTCGGAGGAAAAATAAAGGTATCCGTTATCGCGGAGAAATGGAAATAGTTCATCACCTCCGGTATTAATATCGGGACCGGCGTTGCGGGGAGCGGACCAGGGGTCTCCCGGTTTCGACCTGGTTGAGTAATAGATATCTTTCCCCCCGTATCCACCAGGAATATCCGAAACAAACCACAGGGTGAGCCCGTCGGGTGAGATTGAAGGATGGGCAGCGATAAGGGAATCGGCAAATATGTTAAGGTTAACCGGCTGGCTCCATCCATTGCCCGATCTCTGCGAATGCATAATTACGCAGCCTTTCTTCTCCCTTTTTCCGGCCTCGCACCGTGTGAAATATAACTCCCTGTAATCGGAAGTCAGCGAAGGCGTACCATCTTCGAACTCGCTGTTGATACCTGCAACCGGTATCGGGGTGCTCCACTTGGATTTTTTATCGAGACGCGTTTCAAATATATCGGTAAAGCCCTGTCCTGTTGCTCCGTGTGTCTTATTTCCCGTTGCATCGTCGCGTGACGAGGTAAAGTAAAGCAGTCCCGCATCATCCCTTGCAAAGGCAGGCCCGAAGTCAGACGCTCTTGAGTTGATATCCTTCAGTTCCTCAATCCTGTAGGCCTCAGGGTTCCTAATCCATTCGTCTGCCAGCTCGCACGATCTTATACCCACATCGGCTTTGGGATCAGTAGGTGCTATCTGCTTGTATTTCCTGAATTCATCTATCGCCTGCTGGTATTTGCCGTTCTTCTTCATTTGCTCGGCCAGCCAGTATTGTGCCTCGGGTCTCGACCCGGGCGATCTTACCGACTGCCTGTACCAGGTTTCAGCATTACGGGGATCGTTTGTAAGACGATAGCTCTCCGCTATCATGAATATCAGCTCTGCACGGGCAGCCCTGTCGTTACGGTTCGTCTTCGAATAGGCGCTCTTGAACTGGTCTACAGCCTGGTAATACTCCCCTG
>CAYRQY010000275.1:0-3230 GCA_964426435.1 uncultured Rikenellaceae bacterium
GATCCTGATCTACATCCAGGATCAGCTTATGCGTTGCGAGGCTATACTGGCATCGGATGAACAACTACACAACATAAACAAGTATCTGCCTGAAGAAGATTCGGTTGAAAGACTGGAGCATGAAATTGACAGGATGGCGCTTCTTCTTCCTCCCCTAAAGAACTTTGTGCTCCCAGGGGGACATAAGCTTGTATCTTATTGCCATTTAGCGCGATGTGTCTGCAGAAGGGCGGAGAGGGCAGTTCTTCGTCTGAAAACGTCGGAACCTGTACCTGAAATAACCTATAAATTCCTTAACCGGCTCTCCGATTATTTGTTCATGCTTGCGAGGCTGATTAGCTTAGAACATGATATTGAGGAGGTTATATGGTCTTTGTGATCATCTTGAAAACTTTTCTGCAGGTATTGTTTTTTAAGTAAAATATATATATTTGCAGCTTTACACAAAGGTTAATTTAATAGGGAAAATATGTACTGGACACTTGAATTGGCATCAAAACTGGAGGATGCTCCGTGGCCTGCAACTAAGGATGAGCTGATTGACTTTGCCATAAGATCAGGTGCCCCTCTTGAGGTTATTGAAAATTTGCAGGAGATTGAGGATGAAGGAGATATATATGAAAGTATTGAGGATATCTGGCCCGATTACCCAAGTAAGGATGATTTCTTTTTCAATGAAGATGAATACTGATTCCGGCTTGTTATCAATTCAGCCATCCAGGATTACCTGTTAAACACATCGCTCATTTTTTTAGGTCTGAGTCTGTCAAGCCATTCAAATCCGTCAAGTTTAAGAACATCAGATATATCAGGATCAGGAGGATCTATTACACCTGCCGGACTCTGGTGCTCATATATCTCCGTTATCTTACCATCCTCCACAAATATCTCGATCCGTGAGCATTTTGCCCTGTTTACACCTACAATCTCCTCACCATCGACCAGGTAGTATATGGTCTCACCATTGCCAACAATATCGATGCGATAAAGCTTATTGTCCCTGAAGAATCCGGTAAGCATTCTTCCCTTGACCTGGTTGAACCTCAGGTCGTCAACCTGGCTAATAACAAATGCGGAATTGTAGAGTTCCATTCTGTCTGTCTGGCGGTTAACAGTAAATATGGCCATTGAGTCGGAGGTGAGCTGATTCTCCTCCGACCAGATTACGGGATAATGGTAAAGTCGTATCACCGAGTCCTGATATGAGTAGGAGAGGGAATCGCATCTTGCCTGAAAATCGGTGCTGAAAACCCGGCAACCCCTGTAAGCCCTCATCAGCCTGTAGTTTTCTGACATGTTTCCTGAGACAGTCACGGCAGTGATGGTATCGGCATGAAGAAAGAGGGAATCTCCATTTGATATCTGTATGAACAGGGCTCTGTCGGTTACAAGGAATTCTTCAGGCTGCTTGTAGTACCAGGCGTAGTTGCCACGGACGATCAGATTGTTTGTGGTATCTGTGATATCTACATTGCCAAAACCTTCCCCGTAACCCTTAACATTATCGTAAAAGAGTGAGTCGCCTCGGATTACCTGCTGCCTGTTATCAATGAAGGCATTACTCCAGAGGCGGGAAAGGTCGTTCCTGGTATCGTACCATCCTTTTTCGCAATAGATGTAAATGCTGTCACCCTCAAGTACTGATGGCCCGTTAAAGAATGCCGTCTCCGTAAGGGTATTGTAGTCCATCGTATCGGCAGTCATCACATAATCAGGATTGACTATCCTGACATCTTCCCTGAAGCGGAAGGTCTTCTCTTCGGCGTAGTAGATTCCTGTGCGACTGGTGAGTGTGTTGTCACCGTTTATTATCCTTCCGTCGGTGTTGTAGCGTGCAATCTTCCGCCTGACGTCATAATTGACCGAGCTGGTGAACAGGTGGGTTTCTTTATCAATCATCTCCACATTGCCATGAAGGACAGCGATCTCTGTTGCGCCGTCGTAAAAGAGATAGTCGCCCGAAAGGCGGATAGTGTCTCCCTGCTCTATATTAATTCTGCTGTAGGCATGTACCTGGTTCGTACCCGGGTAAAAATGCGCGCTGTCGCATGTCATTGTTGTTTCATTATGCTCGAGCATTACATTTCCCAGGAGGCGGGTGAGTTTTCTTCCGGTACTCTTCTCTGTTTCATCAATGCCTTCGTCGGCATGTTTTACGATTATTTTCCTCTTTGCACCGCTCTCCTGCAGACTCTTTTCCTGTACGGCGGGGAAGGCGGAGCTGAAGAGAAGCATCAGCAGGCAGAGGGTCTTAACGGATGCTTTCCGGGGGAACTTTACTGGTATTGTTATTAGTCCAGCCATCCATTTTTAAGAAAGCTGCAGGATTTGAATTCCTCGCTTACCCTAATGTAGGTGGTTTCTATTTTCCTGCTTATCCAGTCGCTGTATGCCTTTCTTACCTCCTGCTGCAGAGCTGCATTATACAGGATCTGATAATCGTCCTTCAGGTTGGCCCTGTGGGCAGGTATCTCATCGTCCAGCCTGACAATCCTGAACACCACGTTGCCATTCTCATCGGTTGCCCTGAATGGTTCAGAAATTTCACCTATCTTCAGATCCCTCACTTTCAGATACATCTCTGTGCCAAGCTCTTCCAGGGTGAACCAGTTGACCCTGGCCGAGGGATCGGGGTTCACCAGTTTGCCTCCGTTGATCCGGCTGTCCTTATGGCTGGAGAGACGCAGAGCAGCCTCTTCAAATCTGATAGTTCCTTTACGGACCATATCGGCTATGCTGTCGAGTCTGTGAATTGCCTGCAGCGCCTCTTCGTCCTTAACTTTTGGTCTTATCAGAATGTGACGGGTATTGGCAAGGTCGCCCTTTCTTTCGATCAGCTGTATCAAATGAAATCCATATCTTGTCTCTACTATGCGGGAGACCTGGTTTTTTGAGAGGCTGAAGGCTGCATCGGCGTACTCTTTTTCAAGCTCCCCCCGTGTTCTGAAGCCGATCTCACCTCCGTTACCAGCTGAGCCCGGATCTTCTGAGTTGAGTATCGCAAGAACACTGAAGCTCTTACCGGCAAGTATCTCACTGCGGAGGTCCAGTAATTTCTGCCTGGCTTCGGCCTTGTTATCTTCATTTGCCGGAGGATCAAGCTGAATCAGGCTGACCTGCACTTTCGACGGTATCAGGGGCAGGCTGTCTTTTGGTATCGATGCGACGAATCGCCGCAATTCAGCAGGTGTAATTGATAAGTTGGAAGCAATCGTGGATTGTACCTCCAT
>CAYRQY010000276.1:0-3174 GCA_964426435.1 uncultured Rikenellaceae bacterium
GAACCTTGAACCTTGAACCTTGAACCTTGAACCTTGAACCTTGAACCTTGAACCCAACTTCGCATATGCTTCGGTGGGCAAAGCCTTGAACCTTGAACAACCTTCAATATCCACCAATTAAATTCCTGAACGATGAGATTAAATCTATTACTGATAGCCCTGGCATGGTTTAGCCTGATGCCGGCAAACGGCCAGAAGGCCGACTTTAAATCCGCTGAGAAATTCAGGGGAGATAACCTTACTCCCAAATATGGAGATCTTTCAGTCGACGCCACCTGGATAGAGGAGTCGGATATCTTCTGGTATACCTACAAGACTCCGGCCGGCAGAAACTTCTATTATGTCGATGCCGCATCGAGAACTAAAAGGCTGATGTTCGACAGCCGTTACATGGCTGCCGAAATAAGGAAACTTACATACCGCCCGTACAATGAGCTCGACCTTCCCCTTAAAGAGATAAAGTTTGAAAAGAAAAGCACCACAAAATTAACCTTCGTGGTCGATTCGGTAAGGTTCCTTTTTGATATTGCCACGCAAAAACTGGCAATAAAAGATACAATCGGCAAGGAAAAGAGGAAGCCCGACTGGCCAAACTATTCACGCGACAGCACCTGGTTTGCCTATGCAAAAAACCATAATCTCTACATCATGCGCGCAAACGATAACGACAGCGTGGAAATTCAGCTCACAACCGATGGCGAGCGCTATTACAGTTACGCATCGGGAAGGAATTCTGAGGATACCATAAAGAACAAAAAGGTAAGAACCAACGTGCAATGGTTCAGAAATGGCAAGAAACTCTATATCGTCAGGCAGGATCAGAGAAAAGTGAAAGATCTCTTCGTGATAGATGTCCTTGCCCAGCCTCGTCCGAAACTTGAGACATACCGCTATTCCATGCCGGGCGAAGAGTTTGTCCCCCAGCCTGAACTGATAATTTTTGATGTTGAATCAAAGGCCAGGGTGAATGTGGATCTGAAAAAATGGAAAGACCAGACTATCAGTGTAGCCTGGAGTTCACAGGAGGATGCCGGTAAAATAATTGTCACACGCAAGGACAGACCCCTTAAAAACCTTGATGTATGCCTCGTGAACACAGAAACGGGTGAAGTATCAGTTCTTTTCAGTGAAAGGACATGGCCGTACTTTAATAATGAATACTCCAGGCTTTCGGTGCTCAATGAGGGTAACGACATCATATGGTGGTCAGAAAGGACCGGATGGGGACAGCTCTACCTTTATGACGGTGCCGGCAACCTGAAACGGCAGATCACCGACGGATACTTTGTCACAGGAAGGGTGGAAAGGATAGATACCCTGGGAAGAATGATATACCTTGAAGCATTTGGAAGGGAAGAGGGAGTCCATCCATATTACAGCATGAAGTACAAAGTGCCGATCGACAGGGGAGGAATGACACTTCTGACCAGGGAGCCTGCAAATCATTCATTTTCAATGTCAAAGTCGAACCGGTATTTTGTCGATAACTATTCGAGGGTAGACATGACACCCGTATCGGTGCTTCGCGACAATAATGGAAGGGTGTTGCTTGAACTTGAGAAAGCCGATCTTTCTCAGCTCTACCTTTCCGGTTGGAAAATGCCCGAGACATTTGTTCTGAAGGCAAAAGACGGCGTTACTGATCTCTACGGAGTAATGTACAAACCCTTCAATTTTGATTCCACAAAAAAATACCCGGTCATTTCGTATGTTTACCCGGGTCCTCAGACCGAGTCGGTTCCATATCAGTTCACAGTAACCGGAGGCAAGAATATTGCCCTGGCACAGCTGGGGTTTATTGTGGTTAATTTCGGGCACAGGGGGGGAAGTCCGATGAGAAGCAATTACTACCATACCTTTGGCTACAATAACCTTCGCGATTATGCCCTGGCTGACGACAAATACGGGCTTGAACAGCTCGCTGATATGTACAGATTCATTGATATTAACAGGGTTGGCATTTACGGACATTCGGGAGGCGGATTCATGTCGACTGCTGCGATACTGTCATACCCCGATTTCTACAAGGTGGCGGTATCATCGGCCGGTAACCACGATAACAACATCTATAACCAGTGGTGGGGCGAAACCCACGATGGCGTGGAGGAAGTGCAGAAAAAGGTTGCCGTGAAGGAAGGAGAAAAGAAGGATACTGTTATTAACAATAAGGTGACGGAAACAGCCTTTAAAGCCTCAATTGATAAAAACCAGGATCTGGCCAAAAACCTGAAAGGACATCTCCTCCTCGTAACCGGGGATATCGATAACAATGTTCATCCCGGTAATACCCTGAGAGTTACTGATGCATTGATAAAGGCGAACAAGAGGTTCGATTTCATGATACTCCCGGGCCAGAGGCATGCCTTCGGAAATGCAACGGCATATTTTGACAGGCTGATGTGGTATTACTTTGCCGAGCATCTTCTGGGGGATTACAGAACCAATATTGAAATAACCGATTTCTGATTTTTCAAAACCTGGTTCAAAATGAATATATGCAAGAGGCTGATTGAAAAACAATCAGCCTCTTCTGACGGAAATGCAGCGACCGGTTCAGACAGGAAACTATTCCTCCTCCTTGCTATCCGAACTCCTGGGATTCCTCAGTAAAAGGATCTCATTCAGGACCACCTCGGTAATATACCTGGTTGCCCCCTTCTTGTCCTCATAGGTCCTGTATACCAGCCTGCCTTCTACTGCAACCTCATTGCCTTTCTTCAGAAATCTCTCTGCCCGGTCAGCCAGCCCGTTCCAAGCCACAATGTTATGCCAGGTTGCTTCACTTACCTTTTGCCCGTCCGCATTTTTGTATGATTCATCTGTTGCAAGTGTGAAGTGAGTCACCTTCTTCCCGTTCTCAAGAGTCTTCGTGTCCGGATCCTGTCCAAGGTTCCCTATAAGCCTGACACTGTTCCTTAATACATTCATGATTGTTGGTTTTTGTTTGACAATGGTTTTTAGTTCTCTCAGCAAACTTACAACAGCATATTATTTTGTTCCGGTCAATAATTGCTTATACCCGTTTTGAAATCTTTTATAGTCGTTTGTAAACGTTTAAAACGATTTTTTGTATCTTTATCAAAACTATAGTGCTGTGGAAAGAAAATGTCTCGATTGTGGCGACACCATCCGTGGTCGCACCGATAAAAAATTTTGTTCCGATCAGTGCAGGAA
>CAYRQY010000277.1:0-3135 GCA_964426435.1 uncultured Rikenellaceae bacterium
CTATGCAATGTTCCAGAAATCTTTTGCACTGGGCCTTATGAATAATCAGAGAGGCAAGGCAGAGCTCCTTACAACTCTTATTTCGAGATATCCTAATTCACCATGGGTTCCAAATGCATTTTTCGAGAGAGGAAGGGCCTATGTCGTTATGGAGGATTTCAAAAGAGGTGAAGCTGATTTCAATACCGTTATAAGAACCTATACCACAAGCCCTTTTGTGCCAAGAGCGATAGTCCAGCTTGGGCTGCTCTATTATAACCAGGGAGATAACCAGCGGGCAGTTGCCGAGTTCAGGAACGTTATTGAGAATTACCAGTCCACCCCGGAAGCCAGGAATGCAATGACAGGACTGAGAAATGCATATATCGATATGAATGATGTTGAGTCCTATTTCGCCTATGTAAGAACGCTCGGAGGCTACGGGGATGTTAACATGGCAGAAAAGGATTCGCTGCTCTATATTTCCGGCGAAAACTTATATATGTCGGGAAGATGCGACAGGGCAACCGAGGTCTTCCGCAATTATCTCAGCGAATTCCGCAACGGGAGTTTCAGGCTGAATGCCCAGTTCTACCTGGCTGAGTGCCTTTTCTCGTCGGGTAACCGCAACGAGGCTCTGAAACTGTACCAGGAGATAATTGCATTACCCAATACCCCGTTCACGGAACAGTCGCTGATTAACGCTTCGACAATACTATATGGAAGAGAGGAGTACCAGACTGCCTACAACTATTATGAGAGGCTTGAAAATGTGGCGACTATGCAGAATAACAGACTGACAGCCATGAGGGGCCAGTTGAGGTCTGCCTGGCAGGCAGGTGACGCACAGTCTGCAATCAGGGCTGCAAACAAGATAGGCCAGGCCGCCAATATACCTGATGATCTCGCAAGGGAGGCAACCTTCATAAGAGCCAAGGCACGTTACAGCCTGAATGAGTTTGATGACGCACTTACAGACTTCAGGAGGATCTCTTCAGAGGTCACTACCGCCGAGGGCGCTGAGTCGAAATACAGGGTTGCCGAGATCCTTTACAGGAAGGGAATGACTGATGAATCGGAAAGAGTCGTGACCGAATTCATTAATATGAATACCCCCCACCAGTACTGGATGGCAAGGATCTTTCTGCTTCTTGCCGATATAAGCATCAAAAAGGGAGATACACTCCAGGCAAGGGCAACATTACAGAGCCTGAGGGAATACTATTCCGTAAGCGACGACGGAATACTTGATGAGGTGAGGGCTAAACTTTCCTCTCTCGACGAACCCAGATAAACTGACAAAGTGCATACCCTTAATGATTTTCATTGAAGCAACAGAATAAGGATAACAGATGAAAAAGATAATTCAGAACCTGATAATAACAATATTTCTGATCTGCCTGCTGGTACCTGCAAGATCGCAGACTGGCAAGCAGGAAACGGAGATGAAGAGGGAGATCACATTGTATAATCCATACAAACCAAGCCTTCCTGATGTGAGGAAGAGGAGTTTTATGCCGGATATGAACGACACCTCTGGAATCGTGATAATACCAAAATATGATATTAATCCCAATAAATTCTCCCCCGATTACACAATCAGTCCGATCAGGCCTGCGGCCCTTTTGCCCGATCCCCTGCCCAAGCTTTACAAGAGCTATGTGAACGCCGGACTTGGTACCTATACAACACCCCTGCTCGAGGTAAGTATCACAAATGAGCGTTCAAGAAAGGGAGCGGCAGGATTCTACGGAAGACACTACTCATCGCTGGGGAAGGTCCTGCTTCAGAATAATGAGTGGGCTCATGCCGGCCTGATGGATAACGAAGCATCACTCTTCGGCAAGAGGTTCTTCAGGGACAACTTCATTGAAGGTTCAGTGGATTTCACCCAGAACTACAGGTACGCCTACGGCTATAAACCTGAAATAACAGGGTACAGCCCCTCCAGGAATGAAATACGTATTCCTTACAACAATATCGGAGCTGACCTCTCCTTTGCTTACCTTAACCTCGATTCAACAAGCTTTTCCTATGATTTTGACGTGTCGTGGGATTTCTTTGCCAGTACAAAATACTTCACCCAGCATCATGGCTCTGTTTCGGGGATTATGTCGAAGCTTTACAGGGGTTTCTATGCAGGTGCAGGGATCAGTTATGACCATTTCAGGCTATCCGATACCATTATGTTCAGGCCTAAATTCGTCTTTTCAGCGAATCCTTTCGTTAGCAGAAACACTCCGCAGTACAATTTCAGGCTGGGAGCCAGAATTACGGTGGAACGCAATATGACAATATCATCCCGCTTGCATTTGTACCCTGACGTAAACTTCGGGTTCAGCATAGTTCCAGAGTATATAAGCTTCTTTGCAGCCCTGGGAGGCAGGCTCGAGATGAACGACCCGCTGAGGGCAATCAGGATTAACCCATATCTCGTTCCCGATGGAAGCCTCTTTATGCTTCCGAATACCGACCACTCACTGGTGATCTCTGCCGGCCTTAAGGGAAATAACGGAATCGGCGGAAAGTACAGCCTTTCAGTAAGCTACTCGCTGATAAATGACCTCCTCCTCTTTTCCAATATCGTTTATCCCGATACCGCTTCATCAATCCAGCGTGGTAATTACTTCATAGCCCTGCCGGATGAAGCAGAGATACTCAATGTTCACGGAGAGATGAACGGAAACATCACCGAAAAGCTCACCTATTTCGTGTCTGCAAACTATAACAAATATACTCTTTCGGCCAACAGGTACGCATGGAACAAACCTTCATGGGATGGCAAGCTTGGTGTCAGCTATAATCTCAGGAACAAAATTGTTGCCGGAGCGGAATTAACCCTGCTGGGTAAACGCTGGCAGATGGTAAGCGAAAGCCCGACAGGATGGATGACACTCGAGCCGGTTCTGATCGAAAGACCTGTACATGCAAATCTTAATCTTAGTGCCGAATACAGGTACACGAAAGCGCTTTCATTCTGGGCAAGAATAAATAATATATCATATAGCCGTTATCTGGAATGGGCCTACTATCCGACCCAGCGATTCCTTATCCTGGCCGGATTCACTTACAGCTTCTGAGATGCCCCTCGGTCTATAGGTAAACAGGGAAGAAAGACTGTTAATTTCTTGTTGTTAATTGTGCATTTCTTTCTCT
>CAYRQY010000278.1:0-3065 GCA_964426435.1 uncultured Rikenellaceae bacterium
TAAACGTGAACTTCGGGTGATACCTGGTCGTACATGATCTTCTGCACCAGGGCAGCATGGAAATGCCCCGGATCGACGGTGACAAGCTTCACCTGGTAATCGTCTTTCATGGATTCTTCAGCTTTTTTTTGTGTTCCTCCCTGCCCGCATGAGTTTATCAGTAAAGCTGCAGGCAGTATTAAAAATAAGATCTTCTTCATTTCTCTGAGTTTTATTTCTATTACGATTAATTCCCCTCTTAAACTTTGAAACTTTGAAACTTTGAAACTTTGAAACTTTGGAACTTTGGAACCTTGGAACCTTGGAACCTTGGAACTTTGGAACTTTGGAACCTTGAAACAATTTCCATCACAATTTAGTGCTTTTTCACCTCTTCAACAAACGCCCGGATATTTTCATCTCTTACTCCGGGAGGCATACCTCCCCCGACAGACCATATAATCCTGCTGTAGTCGTCAGTTTCAGCAAATGCCCTTGCAACGGCATTCTTCACATCCCCGGGACTTCCGGCAGCCATGACGTCCCTCGGAGGGATATTTCCAACCAGAACTGCATCCGGTCCTGCCAGCATCCTGATCTCGCCGATCGTATGATTGAAAGAGAAGTTGAACATATTGACATTCATCGCCTTAAGGCTGGAAGCTGTTATAAGGCCGTCAGCATCGTTATGAAGGAATCTTACCGTCGGCCCGATTGTATTGAAAATCTTCGTAAAGTATGGTGTTACAAACTCAGAAAACTCAGCATCCCCCACAAAGCCGATTATATCATCCAGCACCAGCACTCCGTCTATTGAAGGGAAGCACTCCTTCTGCCACTCCAGCCAGTCGCAGATAAACCTGGTTATTTTGTCCAGAAGCCGGTGTGATTCTTCGGGGTTAACAGCCAGTGCCATCATAAATTCGCTGGTTCCCATCAGGAAGCTGGCAATGTTAAGGGGGCCCCTTGTTACGGCAAACCTGATCTGATGGTCCGAAGCCTTTATTGCTTTTTCGTTGATCCTAAGCCTGTTTATTACGAAAGGCAGTAAAACGTCGGTCCTGACGTCAGGCTGAGGAAGCAGTCCGGCTTCGGTTATATCCCTTATGACTTTCCCGGCATGAGGCAGGCTCTCCCCTGCAAAGACCATTCGGGAGCCAAAAGCAGATGGTTCCGTGCACATCCCGTACTCAGACCAGAAGCCCGGCATGAACCAGACATCGGGAAATCTTCTCAGGGCCTCCATGTTAGACTTTAACCACAATTCATCCGATGAATAGTAATCCATCATAGAAATTCCATACCAGCCCGGGATCCACGGACTGTCGATTATGAATCCGACCGGCTTGAAGGAGAGCGGTTCTCCGTTGATCATACTGACCAGATGATCCCAGGCTGAATTTCTCATACTTTTCCGGGTAGATTTTTCTATTCCCTGCTGAACTTAAAGGTCTCCATCCGGTATGAATCTATCGGGTCGCACGTGCAGATGAGGTTCCTGTCGCCATAGCCATCGTCAATGCGCCCCACCGATGGCCAGAATTTATTCTCCTTTACCCATTCAAGCGGGAATGCCGCCCTTTGCCTGCTGTACTGGTGTATCCATTCGTCGGCAGTAGCGACTTTGACAGTATGGGGTGCGTTACGCAGGAGGTTATCCTCCCTGCCGGCCCTGCCATCCTTTATCTCCTGAATCTCATCCCAGATAGATTTCATTGCATCAATAAACCTGTCCAGCTCGTGACGCGACTCCGATTCTGTAGGTTCGATCATCAGAGTTCCGTGGACCGGGAAGGAGAGTGTCGGTGCGTGAAATCCGTAATCCATGAGCCTCTTGGCTATGTCAGCTTCGGTTATCCCTGCTTCAGTCTTAAAACTGCGGCAGTCGAGGATCATCTCGTGTGCGACAAAACCCGACGTACCGGTGTAAAGTATTTTATACAGGTCCCTGAGAGAGGCTGCAATATAGTTTGCGTTAAGAATGGCATATTCAGTAGCCTTTTTAAGTCCGTCCGGACCCAGCATCATGATATAGGCATGCGAAATTGTGAGTATCAGTCCGCTCCCGAAAGGAGCCGAAGCAACTGCCTTAATACCCTTACTTCCGCCGGTAATGGCATGCGGGTGTTTCGGCAGGAACTCCGACAATTTCTCATTGACAAGTATGGGTCCCATACCCGGGCCGCCTCCTCCATGCGGGATAGCAAATGTTTTATGAAGGTTTAAATGGCACACATCTGCACCTATGATTCCCGGATTGGTAAGCCCCACCTGGGCATTCATATTGGCCCCGTCCATATAAATCAGTCCGCCGTTTTCATGAATAATCGAGCACATCGCCTTAACATCTGCTTCGAAGACACCATGTGTGGAAGGGTATGTTATCATCATGCAGGCGAGCTTCTCCCTGTTGCTTTCCGCTTTACTGCGAAGGTCCCCGATGTCAATATTTCCCTTATCGTCGCATTCGACCACCACCACCTGCATACCTGCCATTACGGCACTTGCCGGATTTGTTCCGTGAGCCGATGATGGTATAAGGGCAACATTGCGAAACTCCTCTTTGCGGGTCTTATGATACTCCCTTATCACCAGGAGACCTGTGTATTCTCCTGCGGCACCCGAGTTGGGCTGAAACGAGATGTCGCGGAAACCGGTTATTTCTTTCAGTGACTCTCCAAGTTCATCCATCAGCTGATAGTAGCCTTCCGCCTGGTCTTTCGGCACAAAAGGATGAATATTTGCAAACTCAGGCCAGCTGAGCGGGAACATTGAGGTGGCAGGGTTAAGCTTCATGGTACACGACCCGAGCGATATCATGCTGTGAGTCAGAGAGAAATCCTTCCGTTCCAAAAGCTTGATATATCTCATCATCTCTGTCTCGCTGTGGTACCTGTTAAATGTCGAAGCCTTCAGGAATCCAGATTTCCTGACAAACTTTTCCTCAAGGAATCCGCAGTTGCACAATGATTTTACATCTTTAGCTTTCTTGTTTGAAGCTTTCGCAAAAATCCCGATGATCTTATTGATCTCCCTGAGAGTAGTGACTTCATCGGTACTGAGCCTTATGCAATTATTCCCCGGAT
>CAYRQY010000279.1:0-3058 GCA_964426435.1 uncultured Rikenellaceae bacterium
AGACCGAAGACCGAAGACCGAAGACCGAAGACAGAAGTCCTATAAACTCCTCCTTACAATCCGGCCAGCTGTTCCCTCAGCCATCCCGGGCGGTCAGTTGTTATGCCCTTAACGCCCAGCCCTATAAGCCTCTTTGCCTCTTCGGGATTATTAACTGTCCAGACAAACAGTTCCAGGTCCATATTCCCGACCATCTCAGCAACCTCAGGTGTGATTATGCCATAATTAAGGCTAACTCCCTGCAGATCTGACTTTGAAACCAGCGGCAGGGTTTCATTGAAAAGCTGCCTGTTGCTGCAGAGCCAGTAGCATGATTTATCCGGAAATGTTTTCTTCGTTTCGGTTATGGTCTGAAAATCGAAGCAGATGAAAACAAACCGTTTGTTCCTTCCGTACCTGTCAATTTCCCTTTTGAGGAATGGCAGGACCTCAATGCCGCATTTCAGCTCAACAACCAGCTCTTTTCCCGGGGGTATTGTTTTTATAACCTCTCTCAGGAAAGGAATCTTTTCGCCCCTGTATTTCTCATCCTTGAATGAACCCGCGTCCAGTTTCCTGAGCACCCCTGAAGAGGTTTCCTTTATGGCGAAATCCTGTCCGGTGGTCCTTTTAGTGGTTGCATCGTGAAGACACATCACCTTATTGTCGGCAGTCAGGTAGATATCGACCTCAACGGCATCGGCTCCAAGTTCCCATGCAAGCTTTGCAGATGCCACTGTATTTTCCGGTGCAAGATAGGATGCTCCCCTGTGTCCGATAATCTGGACCTGAGCCTTTATCACACCGGTTAGAGATATCATTGCCAGAAGAGTTAGAAAGCTTCTCATTTATAGTTGTTTTAACCGTGTTTACCTCAGAGGTATCCTGTCTCCGAGCACATTCATCAGTTCATTTTTTATTACTCCCGTCCATATCTTATAACCTTCGGCATTCAGGTGGAGTTTGTCAGCAACAAAGAGCTCTTCCCTTGGCTTGCCGGATGCGTCCCTGAAGAGATGATCGGTTCTGATGTAATAGGTGTTTTTGCTGGTCTCACAGATATGGCTTATGAGGTTATTTGCCATGTTTATGTCCTGCCATACCACCCACCGGGCCGGAGTGGGAGTGATGCCTATCCAGAAAACGGGGGTATTGCGGTGCTTCTTCCTTATTGTCCTGAGTACCTGCCGGAATAATCTGGCCACCTCCTGAGGGGTTTTGTCCTGGGAGGTTCCGGTGATGTCGTTAGCCACAAACAGAACAATTGCACTGCAATCGTGGGGATTGATGATTCTGTCGGTATAAACGGCAAAATCACTTAGTTTCGCACCACCATACCCTCTCTGTATAACGCTGAACGGCTGCATGTCCTGCGGCAGTGTTGACCAGAGCCGTATGCTTGAGCTTCCGGCGAACAGAACTGCATTCGGCGGGTATGACTTAGCCTGATCGAGTTTTTCGAACTCCTGTATCTCTTTTTCCCACGCCTTAACCTCAGGGAGATCCTGATACATTTTCAGGGGTGAACATGCCAGAAGGAGTGAAAGAAGCAGGAATAAAATATTTCTCTTCATACTTCGAAGGTTTTTAAAATGGATGATCCGTAAAATTATGCTTTTATTTATAATTTTAGCGCCTGAATTAAGACTGCATTCACAATAAAGTTAACTTTTAAATTTTATCAGTGTATGAACGAACCTTTAACCGGAGAACGCGACAGTTTCACAAGTAAGTTCGGTGTTATAGCTGCTGCTGCCGGATCTGCAATCGGACTGGGAAATATCTGGAGGTTTCCCTACGTCACGGGAGAGAACGGAGGCGGTGCTTTTCTGCTCATCTATCTTCTTTTTGTTCTTGCAATAGGGCTGCCTGTTATGATATCGGAGTTTGTTATCGGACGATCTGCCCAGAAAAATCCGTATGGAGCGTTTAAGATGCTTTCGCCCCGCAGGCCCTGGTACCTTATTGGCCTGATGGGTGTTGCAGCCGCTTTTATGATTCTTGCATTTTATACCACAGTCGCAGGCTGGACACTTGAATATTTCTACCAGGCTGTCACTGGTAACCTATCGGGTAAAAATGATGCTGAACTGACCCGCATGTTCGATGATTTTCTCCAGGGTTCATTCCGGCCAATACTCTGGTTTGTAATCTTTATGTCATTCACTGCATTGATAATCCTTTCGGGCGTCAGGAAAGGGATCGAGAAATACACAAAGATCCTTATGCCATTTCTGCTTCTGCTTCTTATATCGTTATGCATCAGGTCTGTAACACTTGAAGGGGCGGGCGCAGGACTCCGTTTCCTTTTTAATCCCGATTTCAGCAAGATAACTCCCAAGGTTATTCTCGAAGCTCTCGGTCAGGCATTCTTTTCACTCAGTGTAGGCATGGGTACACTGATAACTTACGGATCGTATATCAGGAAGAAGGAGAATCTTGCTTCCTCGGCATTTTTTGTAGTTTCAGCCGATACAATGATTGCTGTAATTGCCGGGATAGCAATATTTCCGGCACTTTTTGCCCTGGGTGGTTCTCCTGCCTCGGGAACAGGACTTGTTTTTATTGTGATACCCGCCATATTCCAGAAGATGCCCCTGGGAGATGTTTTTGCCCTGGTATTCTTCATACTTCTGGCGGTTGCAGCTCTAACATCGACAATATCGGTTCTTGAGGTAATCGTGGCATATCTTGCCGAAGAGCTCAGGATGACAAGGAGAAACGCTACCGTTGCTGCCACTCTTGCCGTGTCGGTTCTGGGTCTGCTCACGGTACTGTCGCTTGGAAGCCTTGGGAGCATCAAGCTGCTGGGAAGGAATATTTTTGGATTGCTGGAGTACCTGACTTCAAATATTATGCTGCCCCTCGGCGGATTCTTTATCGTCTTGTTTATCGGGTGGTTCTACAGCCGTCAGAAAACGCGCGATGAGCTTACCAATAATGGTGAGCTGAAGTCAGGATACATGCCGTTATATATGTTCCTTGTGAAATTTGTGGCACCGATAGCTATTGCAATCGTCTTTTTGTATAGCCTGGGGATACTTAAATTCTAAGTTCCAGGTTCGAGGTTCCAGGTTTT
>CAYRQY010000280.1:0-3057 GCA_964426435.1 uncultured Rikenellaceae bacterium
TGCTTCCTTCTCATAGATAAGCCTGGATTTGAAAAGGTCCGTCAGTCTGATGCCTGTCAATACCCTGGTTTTGAAAGGGTTGCGGGAGGAGAAGACACTCTCTTTGAACTTCATGCGAGGTTCAGGAACAGGTATATGTGCAAATACGTGTGGAAACCTCAGAAATTCAATTCAATAGCATGCACCGGTTGCGGAAGGTGCATTGAGGCATGCATAGGCAAAATAAATAAGAACAAGCTGTTTATGGAACTGGCATCAGATGAATAGATGAGTACCGGCACCGATATATACAGGCCAATCAGGGCAAAGCTTACAGAAGTGATTGATGAATCGCCCCTGATTAAAACATTCGTCCTGGTACCCGAGGAGAAGTTCTCTTTCAGGACCGGGCAGTTTATTGAACTTACTGTTGACGGCATAGGAGAAGCTCCCTTTACACCATCTTCTTCTCCACTTATAACTGATGTTCTGGAAGTAACGGTTATGAAAACCGGATATGTAACCGGTTATATGCACGACCTGAGGCCCGGTGAATATATGGGAATAAGGGGACCATACGGCAGGGGCTACCCTGTTGATAAGTTTCTTGACAAGGAGGTGCTTATTCTGGGGGGCGGCTGCGGTCTGGCACCTATCAGGTCGCTGCTCTACGCCCTTGAGGATATAAAGGATAAACTTAAGAGAGTGATACTTTGCTATGGATCCAGAACCCCGGCTGACTGCATTTACAAACCCCTCTTCAACAGGCTGAACAGGATTGAGAAATTTGAGACCTACCGGACTGTCGACATTGCCGATGAAGAGTGGGATGAATCGGTTGGTGTTGCAACCAAACTGCTGGACAAAATCAGTATCAGTATCAAGGAGTCTGTTGCAGTGGTATGTGGCCCGCCGGTTATGATGAAGTACGGTACACTGAAGCTGCTTGAAATGGGCTATAAGGACGAACAGATATACCTCTCAATGGAAAAGAACATGTCGTGCGGCCTGGGAAAATGCGGGCACTGCATGATGGGAAAATATTTTGTGTGCAAGGACGGCCCGGTATTCACTTATGATGAGATTAAAGATCAACCCAATATATGGAGCTGAAATGTCGCAGAAGATATTAATTGATATGATTAAGCTCCGCGAGGTGATGGTTAAAGACCCTGACTTTGAGCTCCCTGATGCTCTTTTTTACCCATCGGGCAATTTCAACGGACTTAAAAGTATCCGTGAACTGGCAGTTTTCAGGTTCATCTGCAGGAGATGTGAAGATGCACCCTGCATAGGTGTCTGTCCGGCCGATGCTCTTGAAAAGGATGAAGAGGGGATGATAATCAGGCACACCAACCTTTGCATATCGTGCAAATCCTGCGTTACAATCTGTCCGTTCGGCACAATGATGACCGATTTTTTCAGGCACCACAGGAACAGGGATCTTCTTTATGATATTACCGACAAGCACCAGCTGGAAAAGTTCATCAGTGCGTGTCCTGAGGGAACTGTGTCATTATATGGAAGTGAAGAATCACCCGGTGAAAATATCCATAAACTGAATGACGCGGTTTTTATAAGAGATTACATTTACACAGAGGAGAAAAAGTAATTACAGAGCTATGGCTGTTAACCTTTTTTATTTCTTCATTTTCCCCGGATTGCTTTTTGCAGCTGTAGCGGGAGCACTGGTGTCATGGTTCGACAGGAAAATTACTGCCAGGGTCCAGTTCCGCAAGGGTCCCCCTCTCCTGCAACCCTTCTACGATTTTTTTAAACTCCTGCTTGTAAAGGAGACTATTCTGCCCAAACACGGATCTCCGGTGATCTTTCTGCTTGCTCCCCTTTTTGCAGTTTTCGGGGCAACGATGGCCGGGGTTTTTATCCTTCTTCCCCTTTTTGGTATAAATACAGGATTCAGGGGCGATCTCCTGGTTATTTTCTACCTTCTCACCATTCCGTCGTTCTCCTATATAATCGGATCACTTGCCTCAGGCAACCCGCTTGCTTCCGTTGGTGCTTCCCGTGAGATAAAACTTATCTTAAGCTATGAACTCACCTTTCTGCTTGTAATTGCCGGGGTGATAATGAAAAGCGGACAGCAGATAGACCTTTATTCGGTAATTCAAACGCAGCAGACGGGATCGCCATTTATTGGAAGCATTTCGGGCGTTCTTCTTTTTATTGCCGGAATTTTCTGCCTTCAGGCCAAACTGGGGCTTGTGCCGTTTGATATGGCCGAAGCGGAAACAGAGATAACGGAAGGAATGTTCATCGAGTATTCCGGGCCGGCATATGCCCTGATCAAACTCGCGAAATATATTATGCTTTTCATTCTGCCGGCATTCATAACTGCAATACTTCTGAACGGCTTCAGGCTTGAAGGAATAGGTATTCTCTGGAGTGTCGTAAAAATAGTAGTGGTGGTTCTTCTCCTGACGCTTATCAGGAACACGAACCCAAGATTAAAGATCAGGCAGGCTATCACCTTTTTTATGATCTGGATGAACCTGCTTGCTGTAATTGCCCTGGTACTTATTGGATTCGGTTATTAATATATAGTAAACGTGGGCTTTAAGGATTTCTGCTTCAAAAAATCTCTCTGGGTATTTCACTTCGGTGGAGCATCATGCAATAACTGCGATATTGAGATACTCGATTGCCTGACCCCGAGACATGACCTTGAACGATTTGGCATACTGCTGGTTGGAAGTATAAGGCATGCAGATGTTCTGCTCGTGAACGGTTCCATTAACAAGCGCGACAAAGAGAGACTGGTTGAGATATATAATCAGGCTCCCAAACCCGTACTTGTAGTGGCGATAGGAGCATGCGGCTGCACGGGAGGGATCTTTGCCGAAGGAGATACTTTCGCGGGTCCGGTTGACAAGATAATACCGGTAGATGCCTACATCCCCGGCTGCCCTCCGAAACCTGAGGCGCTGATTGCGGGGATAGTGAAGCTGGCAGGGAAATAGCGCAGGGCGCGGGGCGCAGGGCGCAGGACTAAGAGCTCATTGGGCAGTTGGCCAGCCTTCGTCCCGATAAATCGGGACTACGGCTGACAAAGCAGTTGGC
>CAYRQY010000281.1:0-3052 GCA_964426435.1 uncultured Rikenellaceae bacterium
TACTTGAAATTTGCCTTCAGAACGTCTATGTAACCGTGAGCTGTCATATCAATTGTAACGGGTACAACCGATACATAATTGTTTGCAAGTGCCCATTCGTCGGTATCTGTTGCCTCCGGCTCGTGATTATTGAAAGAACCTGTAAGCCAGTAATAGGTTTTTCCCATGGGATCCTTCCTTTTCTCAAATTCTTCCTTCCAGTTTCCCCTGGCCTGCCGGCATACCATGATTCCCCTTATATCCCCGGCAGGTATGGCAGGAATATTCACGTTGAGGCACACACCGCAGGGCAGCGGGTTGGAAATCAGGTTATCCATTACGATCCTGATATACTTCTTACATACAGTGAAATCGGCACCTTTCAGGAAGCTGTTAAGCGAAAAACCGACTGAATTTACTCCATAGAGGCATCCCTCGATAGCTGCCGCCATCGTCCCTGAATAGAGTACGCTGACAGAGGCGTTGGCTCCATGGTTTATGCCTGATACTACCCAGTCGGGTGTTCTCTCCAGCAACTGGTTAAATGCAAGTTTGACACTGTCGGTCGGAGTGCCGTTGCAGGCATATATCCTGTGCCGTTCATTATCCTCGAGAAGCCTGACGCGAAGCGGGGTTTTTACGGTCAGCGCCTGCGACATTCCCGACATGCTTTCAACTGTCGATATGAGCACTACCTTGCCGTACTCCTCCATGACCTCAAGTAATATCTTCAGTCCGGTAGCGTTTAATCCGTCATCGTTTGTAAGCAGGATAAGCCTTTCACCATTTAAAGCAGCCATACCCAAAATGTTTGAGGTACAAAGATAGACAATTACCCTTTGCATGAATTAAGCAGTATTATATCTCATTACTTTTTTTAATTTTTTTACTTTTGCACTCTTGATCACTGTTCAATCTGAATAACCGCAAAATGAAGATTTCTTACAACTGGATCAGGGATTATCTCAAGATCGACCTGGACCCCCATAAAGCAGCTGAAATACTGACCGGTGTCGGTCTGGAGATAGAAGGAACATCTGAATGGGAATCGGTAAAGGGAGGTCTTCAAAAAGTAGTTATAGGTGAGGTTCTTACCTGCAGGAAGCACCCTGCTGCCGACAAGCTTTTCGTGACCACGGTCGATGCAGGAGGCCCTGAACCTTTGCAGATAGTGTGCGGAGCTCCGAATGTTGCCGCAGGACAGAAAGTTCCCGTGGCCCTTGATGGAGCCATCCTTTACAGGGGTGATGCGGTTCTCGATATTAAGAAGTCAAGGATCAGGGGAGAACTGTCGGAGGGTATGATATGTGCCGAGGATGAGATAGGTATGGGCGAGATGCACGAAGGAATAATGGTGCTGGACAGTGATGCCGTTCCGGGAACTCCTGCAGCGGATTATTTCAAAACGGAAAGGGATTTTATCTTCGAGATAGGCCTCACTCCCAACAGGATTGACAGCGGATCCCATTTCGGGGTTGCACGTGATCTGGCAGCATATCTGGCCATTAATGAAGGCTGCGGGCAGAAGGCACTTCTCCCGTCGGTGGATTCCTTCAAGCCTGATAATAACAGTAATCCTTTTGAGGTTATTATCATGAACACCGGTGCCTGCCCAAGATATACCGGCATAAGCATTTCAGGCGTAACAGTCGGGGAATCGCCGCTCTGGCTCAGGAACAGGCTTAGGGCCATTGGCCAGCATCCTATAAACAACGTGGTCGACATCACCAATTACGTTTTGCACGAGACAGGTCAGCCGCTGCATGCTTTCGATGCCGATATGTTCGAGGGGTATAATGTCATAATAAGGAATCTGCCCGATAAGAGCAGGTTTGTAACCCTCGATGGTATTGAAAGGACACTCTCCGCCAAGGACTTAATGATTTGCAGCGAATCAGAAGGGATGTGTATTGCCGGCGTGTTCGGAGGTATCAGGTCGGGAGTGACGGAGACCACGAAGAATATCTTTCTTGAGAGTGCATATTTCAACCCCGCCACTATACGAAGAACATCAAAAAGACACGGATTGCAGACCGATGCATCCTTCAGGTTCGAAAGGGGAGCCGATCCCAATATCACCCTCTGGGCGCTAAAAAGGGCTTCAATGATGATCCGGGAGATCGCCGGAGGTGAAATCTCGTCGGACCCGATCGATGTTTATCCTGAACGAATTGAGAACAGGACCTTTCGCGTCAACTTTGGAAACATCGACCGCCTGACAGGCAAAAAGATTGACCGCCAGATCATTAAGAAGATTCTGTCTATGCTGGATATTGTTGTAAAAAGTGAGGATGAAACCGGGATTCTTATTGTGGTCCCAGCCTACAGGGTCGATGTGCACCATGAAGCCGATGTGACTGAGGAGATACTCAGGATTTACGGTTATAATAACATCGAAATCGACAACCATGTCAACTCGACCCTCACCTATACAGAGAAGCCTGACAGGGAGAAGGTTGTGAACATGATCGCAGATATGCTCACGGCGAATGGATTTTATGAAATAATGTGCAACTCACTCAATCCGGCTCAATGGTATGAGAAGAGTGACGATTTTGCAAATGACGAAATTGTAAGACTGGCCAATCCGCTCAGCTCCGACCTGAATGCAATGAGGCAATCGCTCCTCTACGGAGGCCTCAGCTCTCTTGCCCGCAACATTAACAGGCAGTCTCCCGACCTGAAGTTATATGAATTCGGGAATATATATTTCAAAAGAAAAACAGGTGAGTCAGCTGACGTCACAGACAATTTCGTTGAAAAGAGAGCACTCGATCTGTTTATTACCGGCAACAGGGGCAAACAGAACTGGGATCACAAAACAAATCCGACAGATTTCTTTTATATCAAGTCTGCTGCAGAGATGATACTTAAACGGCTGGGGCTTAATCCTGAATCACTTACCTGCGGGGAGAGCGGAAGAAGCTGGTTCGCTGAATCCGTCACCTGGCATTACAATAAAACCCTGGTTGCGGAAGCCGGAAGGGTGGCAAAGAGATATCTGCAGGAATTCGACATTGACCAGGATGTTTATTACGCTCACATAGAGTGGGATTTCCTTCTCAGACTCACA
>CAYRQY010000282.1:0-3012 GCA_964426435.1 uncultured Rikenellaceae bacterium
CTATAACCGACACTACCAATGATCTCTTCCCTGCCCTCGTCATAATGCACCTTTTTAAATAAAGTGCAAAGGTAATACTTTCAGGCATGAAAACCAGCAAAGCGATACCTAAATCGGGATGTTAAATGAAGTCTCTCCCGAAGTGCAGGTTTATCAGAACTTATAGGATAATCCGGAGAAAACCCCGAATGAGTAGGGATGCAGCTTAATCCCCGGGATCTGTGTGAAGGGATTAAGGTAGTACCTGAAAATAGGCTCAAGGTTCAGGGATACCTTGTCGGTTATTGTATACTCCATCCCCATTCCCAGCGAACTGCTTATTGTAAACGGATTCAGTCCTTCGGTCCTGCCTACCATAAACCTGCTCCCGTCGGACGATGCATGTACCGTGTTTCCTATCAGGAGGTTATATGACAATCCTCCGATAAGGTTCACGTCGATGGCTCTGTTAAGCACCTTGTACCTCAGGAAGAATGGCATTTCGATATAACTGAAATTCTGATGCAGGGAGCCGTTAAGGTACTGCAGGTCTGCCTTCACCGGGTCAAAGACATCAACAGTGTATCTAGTCATCACCCTGTCTCCGCTTCTGTCGATAAGGAAAATGTCAGAATTATTCGTGTAGATTGTTCCGCTGGAAGTAAGTACCCTGAAATTAGGATCTCCTTTCGTGTAATCATACTGCCGGAATCCGCCATATGCGCCTATCCCTCCAACCTCCTGTGCAATCGACGAATAGTAGATACCCGACTGGATACTCAGTTTACTGCTCAGCTGGTATGCAAACGCCACTCCTCCGGAATATGACACACGCGACTGCTCGGATGCCATGAGTTGCCTGGTCAGGTCGTCGGTTGTAATATTCAATCCGTTATAATAAGTCGGAGAGGCCAGTGCAGATAAAGACCACCTGGGTGAACGCTCCTTTTCATTATTTTCGTTTAAGTAACCTGCCTGGAGATCTGCAGTTGGGTAATGGACGGAAATGTCATCCCTGAAAACAGAAATAACCTGTTCAGGGAGAGAATAATTCCTGTGAGTCACAATATCCGTGGCAACGGGCTGGTATGCAATGTCCTCTTCATTAATCGTATCAATCTGCAGGCCAGGATTCTCTTCAGCCATCATCATCACACTGGCGGCAGGGATATTTGATCGTCTGTTTTCGCGTGAGGGAACAACCGGTGCAGCAGGATTAACAATAAATCCGGCCGGGGCCTGCTCTGCCACTGCAAGGGGCTGGCCCGTTTCCTGTACGGTGTATTGCCTGCTCCACTGATAAGCCATAACGGTGATTGAGACCAGTACTGCTATCATTGCGGCAGATCTTAACAGAACAAAAGGCCGGGTTTTTCTCCTTATAACCGGTTTGATGCTTGTCCATACTCCCTGTGGCGGAAGGACTTCAAAATCCTTCAGTCCGTTCCGGAACAGCAGATCAATATTTGCTCCGCTCTCATCCATTGACGATCTGTTTATTAAGTCCTGTAAATAAATTCACTTTCCTCTGAAGGATTGCCCTCGCCCTCGACAGGTTTGATTTTGACGTTCCCTCTGAGATGTTGATCATACTGCTTATCTCCCTGTGCGAATATCCTTCAATCGCAAAAAGGTTGAAAACGACCCTGTACTTGGGCGGTAATCCCCTGATAATATCAAGAAGATCAGCAGCTTCAAGTCCGGGGTAATCAACACTGAAGAGTTCTGCCTCGGGTTCCGTTATCATTTCAATATCATCGACCCTGTAGAGAGTGTTCCTTCCCCGGAACCTCTCGAGTGCTGTATTGACAATGATACGACGCATCCAGCCTTCAAAAGAACCTTCATGTTTGTAATGCACGAGATTCTCAAAGATTTTTATGAAACCTTCCTGCAGAATATCCCGTGCTTCCTCATCATTGCCGGAATATTGCAGACAAACGGCATAAAGACGCGATGCATGCCGCCGGTACAGAAGTTCCTGGTCCCTCCTGCTGCCTGCCAGACAACCTTTTATTATATCTTTTAAGTCTTGCAAGGTTTAAACCAGATACGACCTATAAAGATATAAAATAATTATCACAGATTCCAGCCTTATCAATAAGAATGATGCTTTTTACTGCCGAAAGGTTGCGTTTCAGTAAATCATAAATGAATAACCTCGTCCATGGCTGCAGCGGCGGCCTCCATAATTGCCTCCGACATAGTAGGATGGGGGTGCACCGATTTAATAAGTTCGTAAGCTGTAGTTTCCAGTTTCCTGGCAACCACAATTTCCGATATCATTTCCGTAACACCTTCACCTATCATGTGGGCGCCGAGAACCTCTCCGTATACTGCATCAAAAACCAGCTTGACAAAGCCCTCCCTGGAACCGGAAGCACTTGCCTTTCCTGAAGCGGTGAAAGGAAACTTGCCTACCTTAATATCATAGCCCGCTTCTTTCGCTGCTGCTTCTGTAAGACCGCACGATGCGATTTCGGGACTTGTATAGGTGCATGCAGGTATGTTATTATAATCCAGGGGATCGGGATTCATTCCCGCAATTTTCTCCGCACAGATTATCCCTTCGGCCGATGCCACATGAGCCAGAGCAGGGCCATGAACTATATCTCCGATTGCATAAATACCCGTGACTGATGACCTGTAAAACTCATCAACAACGACTTTACCCTTATCAGTTTTAACTCCTGCCTCTTCGAGTCCGATACCCTCAGTATTGGGTACCACACCTGCTGCGGAGAGTACCACATCCGATTCAATCGTTTCAATTCCCCCCGGCGTCTTAACAGACACAATGCATTTATCGCCCGCTATCTGAGCGGATTCAACCGACGAGCCTGTGAGAACCCGTATTTTCCGTTTCCTGAATGCCCTCTCAAGCTGCTTTGAGATCTCCTCATCCTCGTTGGGAACAATTCTTGGGAGAAACTCAACCAGTGTCACCTCTGTTCCCAATGTACCGTAAAAGTCGGCAAATTCGCAGCCTATTGCACCCGATCCCACCACTACCATCGATGCCGGCTGCCCTGC
>CAYRQY010000283.1:0-3009 GCA_964426435.1 uncultured Rikenellaceae bacterium
TTCAGCTTCAATATCAGATGTGATCAATGCTTTGATGATTTTCTTTCCCTTTGGTAACCCATCTCCCCCACCCATGATAAGGATTATTTTTGAATCCATTTGAAAGCCCAGCGATCTCCTTATTGTCCGGGAATTATAGTCACCAACCGGCTTGGAGAACCGCTGGTCTACAACGAATGGAAAAACGTTTACATTATCCCTTCTGATTCCCTTTTTAATGCAGGTCTCCTTTAGCATTTCACTGAAAACAATAAATCTCATCGATTTATTCAGGAACCATAGAGGGTGGGCAGTGAATGGGTCTGTGACAACCGTAATAACTTTTATTTCCGGATCGATTTTATTTACAACATCAACCACAGGTTTAATTATGAAAAAATGGAAGATGAGGATTTTTTCAGGACGATACCTTTCAATGTAGTCATTAACAACAGGTTTAATAAAGTATGAGACCATACCTGCTGTAATATGGGCCACCAGTTTTATCTTATGAAGTGCATAAAGTAACTCAAATATTAACAATACATTATTTACCGTGATCCTGTAACCATCTTCTATTATCCATCTTACATACTTGTTACATCCTGCCAGCCCGTCTGCCAGAATTATTTCAATATCATCACCACGTTTGTATCTGATTTTTTGAGCGACAGCTTTTGCAGGGGCGATATGACCCCCTCCGGTTTTAAGGTAAAAGAACAGATATTTTACCAATTTTATCTCTTTTTCAGAACTACGCAAATGTAAAATGCAGAAATATGATATCTGTTACAAACTGATTAAGATTGTGTTAATAAATAAGCGATTCAATAGGACGGGTAATAATAGGCGGACCCTAGGCAGAAGATAATACAGCTCGCTGGTGACCGTAGCCCATATCAGCTGAGATCAGCCAAAACTTAGATGTGTACAAATGGAGATAAGAATTTTCTTCCGGATAAGCTGAACGACGTCTATTGATCCGGTGATAAACTATCTAAATCAACAGTATCATCATCAAAGCTGGTGGCCAGAATAGCTTCGGCATTCAGCCAGTCTGAAACATCTGATCCCTCTTCCCCTGTTTCAATTCTTGACAGATATAATTCATTGGCAAGTTTCCTTATTTCCTCCTCCGCCGGGGTTTTAATTTCCTCAATAACTGAGTCTTCCTTCCAAGGCGTGTTTCCGTTCTGCATTGATCTTTTTCCATCAATTCTTCGCATGTTTTCTTTTGCTTTCATAATTACCTTTTTTAAAACAAAGCAAAGTTATGCCGGGTAAAATTCGTCAGCAATGAAATCGTGATGCATTTATATTAATTTATTGTTGAGGACGGGTTACTTTCTAAGTGGCTTATAAGCATTTTCAGGCAAATAGGCAATACTATTTCATCAGATGCCTGTCGGCAAAATCGAGGTATTGTGTCCAGTCGTAGAGGGTAACTGCGTGACCGCCGGTGCGGATATGATAACCGATTGTGCCTGCAACGGGTGAGTTGACCGCCGGCATATTAACACCGGGGAATCCGCTGGTTCCGAGAAGCTTATAAACAGGAGAAGCTGCAACACACGAGAGGAATTCCCCTTTCGGATCAGCCCACTGGTCATCCTCGGCGCTTGCCACATACACCGGGCGGGGAGCAATAAGTGCAATCAGCTGGTGCTGGTCGACAGGCAGTGTCTCCTCTTTACCGTTATATTTGTTAAAATTATCACAGAACCAGTGCGGGAATGCTGAGTTTATCCTTCCGACAGTCTCCCCGTACGCTCTCCTTGACAGTGCAGCCCCGCCGCATCCCGAGTTGTTTGAGATAACAATTGCGAACCGTTTATCCGTTGCGCCTGCCCAGAGTGATGTCTTCCCAAGGCGCGAGTGGCCCATCACGATTACCTTTTTTGCATCTATGGCCGGAAGAGTCTCAATGTAATCCATTGCACGCGACAATCCCCAGGCCCAGCCTGCTATCGACCCCCACGAGGAGCCATCAGGCTGCATTTCATATAATCCGTGTACACCGTTCTTAAATCCGTCATCGTAATCAGGATCGACATCACCGTAGTAGATGGTGGCCAGGCCATATCCCCTTGAAATCAGTTCCTTCACCTGCCATGCGGAAGCAGCCTTGCCCCTTCCGGCCTCCGAAGCCTTGTTATTGGCCACGCCGTCCCCGGCGCTGTTTCTCATCCACGAGTTAGGGACAAGAATACCCGGCTCGTCAGTCACTGTGTGGTTTCCGCCGAAATTATATCCAAGGAAAACAGGCACCGGACCTGACGACTTCGGAAGGTAGAGCAGCATCACCATCGATAGTTCGCGCGGCCCGTTCTTCAGTGTAAGCTGGATCTCCCTCCGGATGGCGGTCCCTCCCAGGGCATCCGTTTTTGAAGATAACTCAACCGGGATTATTTTACCCTTCCAGCCCGGACTTATCCCGTACACCTCATTTTCAAACAATTTCATTATCTCGGCATGTCGTCTTTCCCAGTCTTTCTCATTAAGCACCTTATCTCCGTTACTGAAGACCAGCGGATCGGGCAGAGTGTAGGCAGGCACCTTCGACTCGTCGTAATTGGCGGCAAACTCCTGGGCGGCAAGAGGAGATCTGCTCAAACAGATCGTTAAGCACATAATGAGGAAAAGGGATTTTTTCATGGCAGTTGTTTAAAATTGTTACGCAGTTACAGAAGTAAATTTATTCTTTTTTTTTGAAAGATAGTGCAGTCAGATAGTCGTGCAGTCAAAGAGTCGTGCAGGACTGCAAGACTTACTTAAGCTTCCACGTCCTTGCAGCAGCCATCTGCTTCGGTATCAGGTACAGGTTCGAAAGGCTGCGGCCGATCATGAAGGCAAGCGAGGCCGCAACCACACCGGTCATGTTGAGGAATACCACGCATACTAGCAGTACCACTATTATACCGATAAGCTCCAGGGCTGTAGCCACCGATATGGGGCCTGTGGTTCCGTTTGTTATCAGGGAAGACCTCTGGAAATTCAGCAGGACCGTAAGTGCCGGAAGGAGTATCATTA
>CAYRQY010000284.1:0-2997 GCA_964426435.1 uncultured Rikenellaceae bacterium
CTGCCACACACGGATCATCCCTCTTTACAAGAGGTGAGACACAGTCGCTTACAACAGTCACGCTGGGTACAAAGCTTGACGAGAAGATAATAGATGATGTCCTTAACCAGGGAACGGAGAAATTCACCCTTCATTATAATTTCCCTCCATTCTCAACCGGAGACGCAAGACCAATGAGGGGGATAAGCAGGAGAGAGATAGGACACGGCAACCTCGCTCACAGGGCGCTTAAGAACGTTATGCCGCCCGAGGAGGAGAACCCGTATGCAATCAGGATTGTTTCTGACATCCTCGAATCAAACGGTTCTTCGTCGATGGCAACGGTATGCGCAGGCACTCTTGCACTGATGGACGCCGGGATAAGGATAAGGAAACCTGTTTCGGGAATAGCAATGGGGCTCATTACCGACAAGGATAACATTAAATACGCAATTCTGTCGGATATCCTGGGCGATGAGGACCATCTTGGCGATATGGATTTCAAGGTGACAGGCACCCGCGACGGTATTACAGCCACACAGATGGACATTAAGGTTGAGGGACTCTCTTTCGAGGTGCTTGCAAAAGCTCTCGACCAGGCACGCAGGGGAAGACTTCACATACTGGACATTATGGACCGGACAATTGCAGAACCAAGGCCGGAACTTAAACCGCATGCCCCGAGAATAGAGATGCTGACCATACCCAAGGAGATGATCGGCGCACTGATCGGACCAGGCGGTAAAGTCATCCAGGAGATACAGAGGGAAACTGGCACCACAATCATAGTCGAGGAGATTAACGGTTACGGCGATGTTAATATCTTCGGTGAGAATAAGGAGGCTATCACGGCCGCCCTCGACTGGGTTAAAAGGATTGTTGCGGTACCGGAGGTGGGTCTCGTTTACAAGGGAAAGGTAAAGACCATCGTCCAGTTCGGTGCGTTTGTCGAGATTCTTCCCAACAAGGACGGGCTCCTTCATATATCTGAAATAGACTGGAAGAAGATCAGGACGGTCGATGAGGTACTGAAGGAGGGCGATGAGATTGAAGTGAAACTCATCGACATCGATCCGAAAACAGGCAAGCTGAAACTGTCAAGAAAAGTGCTCCTTCCAAAGCCGCAGAGGCAGGATAATTAATACCAGCGAAATGGAGGCCAGATATAACTACGTGGTTATTGAAGGCAATATCGGAGCAGGTAAGACTACGCTTGCAGAGAAGATTGCAGAACAGTTCAATGCCCGGCTGGTACTTGAACGGTTCGCCGACAATCCTTTCCTTCCGAAATTCTACGAAGATCCTGAGAAATATTCCTTTCAGCTGGAGCTCTCTTTCCTTGCAAGCCGCTTCAAACAGCTGAACGAGGAGCTGAGACCGGGAAACCTCTTTAAGACTTTTACCGTCGCAGACTACTATTTCATGAAGTCGCTGGTTTTCGCATCCACGACACTTACAGGAGATGAATACAACCTTTACAGGCAGATATTCTATATAATATACGGATCGCTTCCGAAACCTGATATTTACGTTTACCTTCATCTCGATACGGGCAGGCTGTTGCAGAATATCAGAAAAAGGGGCAGGGAATATGAGAGGAATATCACCGCAGATTACCTCGGAAAGATACAGGAAAGCTACTTCTCATTCTTCAGGCAGAACCCGGACAACAGGTATCTGATACTGGATATCAGCAGCGTTGATTTTGTTGAGATCCGTGAGCATTATGACCTTGTTATTGAGACTGTTTTCTGCAGAGAATACCCTGTGGGATTAAATAAAGTAGTTCTGTGATAATTTTTTACCCCCGGACATTGTTGCTTAAGTATTTTTTTTATATAGATTTGCAGTTGATCAAAGAAAGATGTATATTGTTCATTGATTGTGAAAAGGATTCGTAAACAAATAACTTTTTAAACTATGGAAAAAATAAGAAGCTTTTTTATCCTGATTCTGGCTGCAGTTCTTCTGTCTGGCTGCAGCGGATTGAATAAGATGAAGAAAAATGCCGGCCTGATCAAGTATGAAGTCACACCTCAGGTGCTCGAAGCACATGCCGGACTCGTTCCAGTCACAATAAAAGGTACTTTCCCTGAAAAGTATTTTGACAAGAAGACGACTGTTCAGGTAACTCCGGTGCTGACCTATGCAGGCGGGGAGACAGCCTATGACAGGGTTGAAGTCCTGCAGGGCGAGAAGGTTCAGGCCAACAACAGGGTAATAAGCTACACCGGAGGTAATTTTACCTACACGAGTAACGTACCCTATAAGGATGCCATGAAGATATCGGAGCTGATGCTCAGGATAAGCGCAACACGGGGATCAAAAAGCCTCGATTTCGACCCGGTAAAGCTTGCCGACGGTGTGAAAGCCACTTCAACGCTTGTCGGAAAACACGGCAAGGCAGTTATCATGAAAGATAATTTCCAAAGAATCATTCCTGAGATTAAAATGGCTGATATCCATTACGTCATCAACCGGGCAGACATCAGGAGCAGTGAGCTGAAAGGCGAAGATGTTACGGCACTTAAGCAGTATATTAGCGATGTTAATTCTGATCCCGACAGGGTATTCAAGAGCGCGGTTACCAGTTCTTACGCTTCACCTGATGGTCCGTTAAGTTTCAACGAGAAACTTTCGGGCAACAGGGGCGGTTCGGCTGATAAAGTGATCCAGAGGGAGTTCGCTAAGATTGAGGATGCTAAAGCAGCCGGGTTCTTCGAAGTTCTGACCACGCCTGAGGACTGGGAAGGATTTAAGGAAGAAGTTGAGAAATCAAGCATTCCTGACAAGGAGCTCATCCTGAGGGTTCTGAGCATGTATGCCGATCCTGTAGTGAGGGAAAGGGAGATCCGTAACATGTCCGCAGCATTCGAAGCTCTTATTACAGACATACTCCCGAAACTGAGGAGATCAAAAATGATTGTCAATGTTGATAAAATCGGACGCACAGATGAGCAGATACTCTCACAGATGAGATCCGATCCCAAGGTTCTCAGCCTTGAGGAGCTCCTTTAT
>CAYRQY010000285.1:0-2992 GCA_964426435.1 uncultured Rikenellaceae bacterium
CTCGCTTCTTACCGGATCGATGTGTATGACAAAATCACCGACACTGATCATAAGAGAACCGTGTCCGATGAAGAACATATCAACGTTCCCTGCCGAAGTGCTGATCCTGTCAACCTCCGGTAAACTCTGAGAAAAAGCCGGTGTATTCATTGCGGTAAATATTATCAATGTGATTAACTGATTCCTCATTGTTTCAGAAGACACGCTGCTTCAGAATTATACAACCGGCAAGATACAAAATTTTGTTCCATTGCATATTAGAAGATGAACCGGGCATTGTTAATAAATACTAAAATATGTTATTTATCATTTCCTCAAAGCCATTGGTCAAAATTAAACAATAGCCTATCTTTAATTGTTGATTATTTTGAATAACTTACAGGCTGAATTTAGGTTACAGTGTCAATGATCCAGCATTGATGAGGAGAGGGGCAGCAAGAGTTGCAATAGCAATTATTTCGGCAATGTTTGTTTGCTTCCCGGCAGGCGGACAGTTGCTTAACAGTCACAGGTATAAGCTTGGAAATGGCAGTAAGGATCCTTTTATTAAAACCGAAAACAACAGGATCATATTAAACTATTCAATATCAGAGCTTGATGTTGTAAGCATTAATAACGAGCATGGTTCATGGTATCGGCTGGCAATGCCGGGTCATATACTCTCAACCCAAACAGGCAAACCTGAACTTCCTGTTCTCAGTAAATTGATTAACATTCCGGAGGGAAGCAGTTACAGGGTAAAAATCACCGAAGTAAAAACCAGCCGGTTAATACCATCGCGCGACAAGATCAGAGGCCTGCTCTACCCCGCACAGGAAAGTGAGCCCAAGAGGGATCAGGCCGGAAGGCCCGAGTTCAGGATAGACAGAGAGTTGTATAAATCGCGTAATATTATTGACTCAGATACTGTCAGAATTGATTTGCTTGGAAAGCTCCGGGGTAATCAGCTGGCCGGTTTAACCATATCCCCTGTCAGGTATAATCCCGGCCTGAACAGGCTTGAGCTGATCACCTCTATGAAGATTGAGATAGAATTCAGCAACCCTCCCGCGGCACTGAGCAAATCAGCGGGTTCAGAATCCCTCCTGTTCAGGGAATCGATGAGCAAGGGTATCCTGAACTATCATCCGGGAGATGTCATCACCGGATTTTCGAATCAGCCGGTTAAAATGATAATACTCACCGACACTATCTTCAGGAAGCATCTTAATCCGTTTATTGAGTGGAAAACACAAAAGGGCTACAAGCTTAATGTTCTCTACAAAGGACTTGGAAACACCGGCAGTACATACAGTGAAATAAAGGACACCCTGACACGGCTCTATAACTCATACACGGGGATTGAGCCCTATCCTGAATACCTGCTGATAATAGGAGATGTTACGAAGATCCCCCTTGCGAGCTCGACTGAAATAACCGATCTCTATTATGGTGAATTTGACGGCGGCGGTGACTTTATCCCCGATATGTTTATCGGAAGATTGCCGGTAACCGATACATCACAGCTTAAATCGGTGGTCAGCAAGATAATCCAGTATGAAAAGTTTGAGTTTGCCGACACAAACAGGTTTTATACAAGGGCGCTTATGACCGCGGGCAAGGATGCCAGCTACGCAAACTACATGAACGGCCAGATTAAGTATGCTGTAACAAATTATCTTACAGAAGAGAACAACATTATCAGCTATCCATTCTATTATCCCGATTCTTTCACCAGGAAGGATTCAATAATGAAACTTATCAAAAACGGAGTCTCTTTTCTGAATTATTCCGGACATGGAGACAAGACGGGGTGGCTACATCTTGAAATAAAAGTGCCGGATATACCAAAATTCGGCAATAAGAACATGTATCCCTTTGTTATCAGCAATGCCTGCCGCACTGCACAATTCAACGACTCCCTCTCCTTCGGAAACAAAATGGTGGTTGCTTCAGGTAAAGGGGCATTAGGGTTCATCGGCTGTTCAAACGATTCATACTGGGATGAGGATTTTTACTGGGCAGTCGGAACAGGCATCCCGTCTGCCGAACCGAAGTATGCCGAAACAGGACTGGGTGTCTACGACAGGTTGTTTCACACCAATGGAGAGGCACCATCGGACTGGTTTATCTCAATGGGTCAGGTTAACTTTGCAGGCAACCTTTCAGTGAGTTCAAGCGCAAGCCCAAGAAAAAAGTATTACTGGGAGACTTACACGTTGCTGGGCGACCCGAGCGTAGTACCATTCATAGGAGATCCCCTGCCATTCAGTCCCGGTCTGCCCGACATCCTTCCGAAGGAAATCCGATCAATTTCGCTTACCCTCGATCCTTTTGCCTACATTGCAATATCGGGAAACGGAACTCTTTGGGATGCCTCGCACGCAAGTCCCTCGGGTGCAGTGGTACTTGATTTTCCTGAAGAAAAAGGCGATTCATGCCTGGTGGTAATAACCGGTCAGAACAGGATCCCCTACTTCAAAACAATATATTTCTCTGAGATAAATGATGAGTTCATCAACCTGAGCGCAACAGGCATTCTTGACCCGGCAGGCAACAAGAACGGGCTTGCTGATTTCGGAGAAGAAATATTCCTTACCGCAACTATAAGCAATCATGGCCTTGCAGATGCACACCAGCCGGTTGCCACCCTTTCGACAACCTCAGAATGGGCGACAATTGTTAATGGTTCCGTGACAATACCTGTATTGCCTGGTTCAGCCGAGATATCATTTGACTCGGATTTTAAGATAATGATCGCAAACGAGATTCCTGACCAGGGGATAATCACATTTAATCTTAATGTTAAAACCAGCAGGACAGAGAAGAATTTCAGGATAGACATCACCGTTCATGCACCACAGCTGTAAATACTGACATTTATAATCGACGATACCAAAACAGGCAATGGTAACTTTACGGCTGATCCGGGAGAAACATTTAATCTTGTCTTCAAAGTCAGAAATTATGGCACCAGCAGTACGTCAGGAAACTTCAACATAACGAGTCTCAG
>CAYRQY010000286.1:0-2988 GCA_964426435.1 uncultured Rikenellaceae bacterium
GATTTCAGGTTCGATCTTATCATTGCCCCTTTCAGGGTGATGATGCACCTGGAGGAAAAAGAGGATCAGATCAAAGCGATCAACAACGTCTTCAGGCATCTGAATAAAAATGGCCGTTTTGTCTTCGATACCTTCGTTCCCGATCTGAAGATGCTGATTAACGGCCTGGACAATGTCACCGATTTTGAAGGAGAATATGAACCCGGAAGGAAGATCAGGCGTATCGTGACAACCCGCCCCGACCTTATAAACCAGACAATACTGGTAAAATTCCACCTCGACTGGGACGGGGAAAGCGGTGTTAAGCATTACGACTGGGAGGTGCCGCTCAGGTTCTTCTTCCGGTATGAGCTCGAACATCTGATCGAAAGATCTGAGTTCAGCAGGTATGAAATTCTTGGCGATTACTCTGGCAATAGATTACAGGGGAGCTCAAAGGAGTTTCTGGTTGTTTGTTATAGGGACTGAAGTCTATTAAAGCCGTGACAATTTGAAAATCAGTGTGATAAACTCAGCGTGGAAACAGAATAGGGTGATCGAAATGAAAACATAATATCTTTCATTCTGTCAGGAAGACTATTTTAAAGGCCTGACCGACACCTCTCTGAACCATACGGTGGAAAGAGCATCATGATTCTGTAATCCGATGTAGCCTGATTCAGGCCTTGGCCCTCTGTCCGGCTCGAAATTCCTGGTCTTCTCGGGAACAGGATCCCCTTCAGTAAAATCAGTCACCAATTCTCCGTTAACATAAACTATGGTGCGGGGACCGTCAAGGGTAATCTCCATCGTGTTCCATTCCCCGGGGGCTTTCTGAGGGTGAGCCATCGCCTTAGTAAGCGAATACAATACCCCGGTGCAGTGATAATCACCTCCAACATGCCTGGTACCGTTATCTATCTGTACCTCATATCCGGTATTTACAGCGACCCATTCATCAGCCGGCTTTTCAGGCAATCGTATAAATACGCCCGAATTGCAGTCATTATCCTTCACCTTGTATACTACCCGTATCGTCACATCTCCGAACTTCTCGCCGGGATAAAGGATCATACCCATACCGCCGACGGTCTTAAGCAATCCGTCTTCAACAACGAATTCACCAGGACCTACCTGCTCCCATCCCGAAAGATCCTTGCCGTTATAAAGCTGGCGCCATTTTCCCTCCTGATTTGAACAGGATATAAAGACAACAAATAATATCAAGACCAGAATGTTTTTCATTGGCGTAAGTATTGGTTTCTGCTAAATTATGAAAAAATTTCGAAAGTAGGGGTTACAGGAATCTGAGAAAAAGACAAAGGGTCAGGCTGCTATTGTATCTCAAATGCTTCTATTATGATCCTGGCACCTTTATTGTTTGCAGGCGGAACCCCGTTATATAGCCATAGGTTTATCATTATCCGCTCATCATCTTCCTCGGGTATATTATCGCCTGAATAGGTCCACTCCCGGATAATATTATCGTCGTCCGATCTTGTTGCCGTATGACCCCTGTAGCTGGCAAAATCAATCCGGTCCTCTTTCCAGTCGATAATATGGGTGGAGTGTTTACTCTTGAGGTTCAGGTTAAACCGCTGCAGATTACCGCCCCCGTGTGCCGGCTGAACAGTGAACTGCCCGTTGGTGAATTTTTCCATGCCCCATCTGGAAAACTCAATATCTATCTCGTTCAGATCATCCTTGTAGGCAAAAAGCCCCGCGACAACATTCCTGTCAAGCCTGTCAACCCTCGAAGAAACGTAAAAGATATACCTGTCGTGGGCAAATGACTCTTTCAGCGCGATATTTGCGCAGTACCAGTTGCCTTTCCGCCGGATTATTCTCAGGTGCAGTCTTCCCCTTCGATCCACCCTCACATTCTTTGGTGATGAAGAAAAGAAATTTCCACCCGGACTTATTATCTCTGATCCTGAATCAGTTACATCCCATTCGTAGCCGGAAAAAGCAATGGTCCGGGGATCTCTTTTGCCACTTTTCTTATCCCCTTCATGATTGCCGGCGCGGCAGGAAGGGCAGAAAAGGATAAGAAAAAGAATGAGGGAAAGTATCTTAGAATAGAATATTGTTCGGTTCATAAAGAGCCCGGATTGGCGGTTTGCGGGCCAAGATAGAAATATTATTGAAAAACAGGCTGCCTTGCTGAAATTTATTCCCAAACCCGCCTCCTGACCAAACTCGCAATATTTTTTTATTTTTATGGAATTAATAATGGATTCCGGGAACCTGTACAAAAATCCCTGAATTTCATTTATAATCGAGATCTTAAAGGTATATTAATGCAATAGTAATTCCATGAGCCTATCACTCAGCACTTTGGACTGGATTGTCGTAACAATCGTTATATTCGGCAGTCTTTCGTTTGGCCTTTATATGGCCTTGATGAAGAAGGCGGGCAGGAACAGTTCAAACTTTTTCCTCGGGGGCCGTTCAATCAAATGGCCGATAATAGGGGCATCTCTGTTTGCAACCAATATCGGTGCCGAGCACCTGGTAGGCCTGTCGGGAGATTCGTACAGGTATGGTCTCTCGGCCGGATCGGTGGAGCTGACCACGGCAATAACACTGGGCTTCGCCTGCGCAATTCTTTTCCCTTACTACATGAAGAACAGGATATTCACCATACCCGAATTTCTTGAATTGCGTTACAACCGGAACGCACGTATCTTCTTCTCAGGCCTGATGCTGGTTATAAGCGTGATGACAAAGCTTGCATTCACACTTTTTGCCGGTGCTCTTGTTCTGAACAGTATTCTCGGCTGGGATATCATGACAACCATATTCTATGTCGGTATTGTGGTCGCCATTTTCACTATCATCGGGGGATTTACGGCTGTAGCCTACACCGATACCATCCAGGTGATAATAATGCTGGCGGGTACTGTGATTATGCTGATCTTCGGCCTCGACAAAGTAGGAGGGTGGGGAGGTTTGATGGAAAAGGCTCCTGATATGATGTCAATTGCGAAACCGTATGACGATCCTGTC
>CAYRQY010000287.1:0-2976 GCA_964426435.1 uncultured Rikenellaceae bacterium
AGAGTACAATGATATCAGGAGAAGCAGTCCTTAGAATGCTATTATTTAATGAGTTGCACATCAGAATGCTCTTCTCCCCCTGCTTTGCCGCGAAGGCGTTTTCTCCGGAAACCCTTGTGCTAAGCCTTAGTCCATTCGCGGAAGCATGACGAACAACTTCATTCTTTCGGAGCATGGTATCGGTAAAGAGGGTAAGTGTCCTGCCGGTCCTGATCGCGGTGGCTGGTGCTCCAATGGTGTTATAGACAATGAGTTCATTAGTGGTCCTGAGCGAAATATGCCTGATCGTGCCTGCCGTAATATACAGCAGAAGGGCTGCAAGGGGAATATGTATCATTATGGAATCTCTCTTCAGAAGGAACCACATTGAGAGAAAAATAAAGCAGAACAACAGAATGCATTCCGTAGGTGTCATTCCTATCTGCTCAATCGATGAAAAAGGCAGGGAGGCCACTTTCTCAGTGATGGTGTTTGTAAGCCATGTCGTTTTCACAAGCATGAATGCCAGGGCTTTTGAGATAAAAGCAACGGGGATGGTAAGAAGGGTGAGTAAGCCGGTAACAATAATAATGGTGGCCAGTGGTACTATCAGGATATTTGTAACTATAAACAATGCAGGGAACCTGTTGAACAGCGTTATGGTCAGGGCCAGGGTTCCTGCCTGGGCGACCAGTGTGACCACCGCCGACTTCCAGAAAAAATCAAGTATCAGGTTACGGGGCTGAAGCTTGATGTACAGGTCGTTGTAGAAACAGATAATGAAAATGACGGCCGAATAGGAGAGGAGAAAGCCTGTACTGAAAATCACGGAAGGTTTTATTATTATCAGAACAAATGCCGATGCAAGAACTGAGTTTATGCTGTTGACCGGTCGTTGCATAAGCTTGCCGGCATGGAGAAAGGTGAACATCAGCGAGGCCCTCTGCACAGACGGGGCAAGGCCCGTCACAAAAGCAAATGCCCACAGTATAATTATTGTAATAATAACACGGAGGGTGTTGAATCGCCTCTTCAGGAAGAACAGGATATTGAATACAAACAGGCTGAGTATCATGGCGTGCAATCCTGAAACAGCCATTATATGGACAACACCGGCCCTTATGAAGTTCTCTTTCTGATCAGGGTCCAGCATATTCTTCTCACCAAGAGTGATAGCCGCTACCACAGCAAGTTCTTCTCCTTCAATCCCATGTTTCCTGTAAAGGTTTGTAATCCCGTGACGCGTTATCTGTGCAAGATGCATCACGCTACGCCGTCCGGGAACAGAATGAAGTACGATATCACTCTCCTGTGCAAAGGCAAAATACTTTATTCCCTGATTCTCCATATAGAACCGGTAATCAAACTCGTACGGATTACCCCTGTTTATTATTGGCTGGGGGGTACAGGTCACAAGCAGGCGGTCGCCCGGTATAAACGAAGGAACCATCTCTCCCTTTCTCATGTATATGACCAATGAACCGTTAAGGTTTCTAACGGCCAATTCTTCAACTTCCTGTTCAAGCCTCGCAGTAAGCATATAGCTGTTCTGTTTTTCCTCAGGATATTCCCGGAGTACGCACAGGAGAGTCGTTTGTTCCGGATTGAGTGCCGACAGGGATGACTTTTCCTGATTATACAGAAAGAGACCGCAAAAAAAGAGGGAGAGGTTTAAAGTGATCCCGAAAACAATATTCGATTGACGATTATTGAAAAGAAGGCTCAGGCAGAAACCGGATGATATTACTATGCAAGCAGCCAGAAAAACAAAACTTTCCGGATGCCAGAAGAGGCCTGCGATTATACCCATACAAAGGGGCAGTCCTATGCGGAGAAAAGGTATCTCTTTATGTAGCACAGTCTGCAGCTTATTGAGACTGCACTAAGATAATAAATCTACAGGATCCTTACCTTCTGACCGGGGAGAATAGTTTTATAATCGGCCTCAAATTTTCCCTTGCTGATTGCATTCAGCTTGCCTTTCAGCAGCCTTTTCCTGAGCGGACTTACACGATCGGTAAAGAGTATGCCGTCGAGATGATCATATTCGTGCTGGATAACCCTGGCAGCGAATCCTTTATAAGTCTCATCGTGATACTGCCATCCCCGGTCATAGTACTGAATCCTCACAAAGCCTTCGCGGTTAACCTCTTCCCTCAGGTTGGGTATGCTGAGGCACCCCTCCGTCATCGGTTTTATTTCGCCCGATCTTTCAACAATATGAGCATTGATAAAGGCTTTTTTGAATTCAGCCATTTCGGGTTCATCTTCAGCCACCGGTTTCCCGTCTATCACAAAGATCCTGATTGATCTGCCTACCTGCGGTGCTGCAAGGCCTATTCCTTCCGATCTGTACATTGTCTCGAACAGATCGTCGATGAATATGTCAAGGTCAGGGTAGTCCCTGTCGATGTCTTCGGCGACTTTCCTCAGAACGGGATGTCCGTAAACCAGTATCGGGTATGTCATTCAGTCTTTGTGTTATTCTTTTCGGTTGATCTTTTATCCAGGAACGACTGGAGTATAACCGATGCACTTATCCTGTCTATCATCGCTTTGTCCTGTCTGCCCTTTTTTTTAACACCACCTTCAATCATAGTCCGAAGGGCTATTTGTGAGGTAAATCTCTCGTCGGCCCTGTAGACCGGCTTTCCCGGGAATGACCTTTCGAGCCTTCGAATGAATGGTTCGATATACTTAACAGTCTCGCTTGGACTATTGTTCATCTTAACCGGATAACCCACCACAAAAGCCTCAACCTCTTCGGACTTAAGGTATTCTTTAATAAAGTTGTCAAAATCTGCAGGGCTCACTGTGGCAAGAGGCGATGCAAACATTTGCAGGGGATCGGTTACTGCCAGACCGATCCGTTTCCTGCCAAAATCTATCCCTATGATCCTGCCCATAAAAATTAGGTTCCAGGCTTTGCCCACTGAAGCGAAAGCGAAGGTGGGTTCCAGGTTCCAGGTTCCAGGTTCCAGGTTCCAGGTTCCAGGT
>CAYRQY010000288.1:0-2858 GCA_964426435.1 uncultured Rikenellaceae bacterium
AAACTGCAGGACCTGTCGAACGATCAGCTGAGAGATCTCACAGATAAACTCAGGGAGGCAATCCATTCCGGTATTGCCGAAGATGAATCTGCCATCGGGCAGTTAAGGGAAAAAGCGGAGATGGAAGAGGATATCGACAGGAAGGAAGAGCACTATAATGAAATAGACAAGATCGAGAAGCTTATCAGTGAAAAACTGGAAAAGGTTCTCGACCTTTATGTCCCGCAGGCCTTTGCAATAGTTAAGGAGACTGCAAGGAGGTTTAAGGAGAACAGCACGCTGGAAGTGACCGCACGCCAGTATGACAGGGACCTGGCAGCCACCAGGGAGAGCATTACCGTCAAGGGTGAAAAGGCGTACTGGAGTAATAAATGGATTGCGGGAGGGAACGAGATCCTCTGGGACATGGTTCATTATGATGTCCAGCTAATCGGCGGAGTGGCCCTGCACAAGGGAAAGATCGCCGAGATGGGGACGGGGGAAGGAAAAACACTTGTTGCTACACTTCCGGTGTTCCTGAATGCACTTGCAGGAAGGGGCGTGCATATCGTGACAGTTAATGATTACCTGTCGAAGCGCGACTCAGAATGGATGGGGCCGATTTATGAATTCCACGGACTCACGGTAGATTGCATCGACAAGCACCAGCCCAACTCCGCAGACAGGAGAAGAGCCTACAATGCTGATATAACTTTTGGTACAAACAACGAATTCGGATTCGACTATCTGAGGGATAACATGGCTATTAATCCGGAGGACCTTGTTCAGCGTAAACATCACTATGCCATTGTTGACGAGGTCGATTCGGTGCTTATCGACGATGCAAGAACTCCGCTGATAATATCAGGACCGACAGCAAAAAGCGATACCCAGCAGTTTGATGAGCTGAAACCGAAGGTCGAGAAGCTTGTAAGCGCGCAGAAGAGGCTAGTAACTCAGATTCTTGCCGATTCCAAAAAACTAATCTCGGAAGAGAAAAACGAAGAGGGAGGAAAGCTCCTTCTGAGAGCCTATAAAGGTCTTCCCAAGAACAATGCCCTTATCAAGTTCCTGAGTGAGGAGGGTAATAAGTCACTCCTTTTGAAGACCGAGAACTTTTACATGCAGAATAACAGTAAAGAGATGCCCAAGGTAACCGAGGAACTCTACTTTGTTATTGACGAGAAGGCCAATCAGATAGAGCTGACCGAGAAGGGCCTTGACCTTATTTCAACATCGGTTGAAGATGCGAGCTTCTTTATTCTGCCGGATGTCGGATCCAGGATCGCCGACCTTGAAAAGAGTAACCTCGACGAAAGGGAAAAGCTTAAGATAAAGGACGAGCTTCTGCAGGATTATTCAGTTAAGTCCGAAAGGGTTCATACCATGACTCAGCTACTTAAGGCTTACAGCCTCTTTGACAAGGATGTGGAGTATGTGGTTCTCGACAATAAGGTCAAGATAGTCGATGAGCAGACGGGCCGTATTCTGGAAGGCCGGAGGTATTCCGACGGACTGCACCAGGCAATCGAAGCGAAGGAGAATGTAAAGGTTGAGGAGGCAACACAGACCTATGCAACCATAACCCTCCAGAACTATTTCAGGATGTACCATAAGCTGGCGGGTATGACCGGAACGGCCGAGACTGAAGCCGGAGAGTTGTGGAACATCTATAAGCTCGACGTGGTGGTGATACCCACCAACAGACCTGTAATAAGAAACGACCGTGAGGATCTGGTTTACAAGACCAAGAGGGAGAAATACAATGCCGTTATCGATGAGATTTCGGGCATGTATAAGCAGGGGCGACCGGTATTGGTGGGTACCACATCAGTGGAGATTTCTGAGCTTCTGAGCAGGATGCTCAAGATGAAAGGCCTGAAACACAACGTTCTTAATGCCAAGCTGCACCAGAGGGAAGCTGAGATTGTTGCCGAGGCCGGCAAGACCGGTACAATAACCATAGCCACCAACATGGCGGGAAGGGGTACTGATATAAAACTAACACCTGAGGTCAGGGAGGCGGGGGGTCTTGCAATCGTGGGTACCGAACGGCACGAATCGAGACGTGTCGACCGTCAGCTCAGGGGCCGGTCGGGGAGGCAGGGTGATCCTGGCTCTTCACAGTTCTTTGTTTCGCTCGAGGATGAACTGATGAGACTCTTCGGCTCGGAGAGAATAGCAGGAATTATGGATAAGCTGGGACTGAAGGAGGGCGAAATGATACAGCACCCGATGATCACCAGATCAATAGAACGTGCCCAGAAAAAAGTCGAGGAGAATAACTTCGGAATAAGAAAGAGGCTGCTGGAGTACGATGATGTGATGAACTCGCAGAGAGAGGTGATCTATAAGAAACGCCGCCACGCTCTCCTCGGTGAAAGATTATCGGTCGACATCGCGAACATGATGTATGATGTGACGGAAAATCTTGTCGAGACATACCACAGGGATGGTGATTTTGAGGGATTTGACTTCGATCTTATAAGATCATTCTCAATGGATTCTCCTGTTCCGCGAGACGAATTTCTCAAAATCAGTTCTGCCGAGGTAATCGAAAGGGTGTATGACCGGGTTCTCGACACTTATAAAAGAAAGGAAGAAACTATTTCCCAGCAGGCATATCCGGTAATTAAGGATGTACACGACAGGATGTCGCATATATATGAGAATGTTGTCGTTCCCATTTCAGACGGAGTGAGGGTCTTCCAGGTAGTCACGAATCTCCGGCAGACGGTCGAATCGGAGGGAAGGGAGATGGTCAAGGCTTATGAGAAGACCGTTGTTCTTGCAACAATTGATGATTCATGGAAGGAGCATCTCCGCGAGATGGATGATCTGAAGCAGTCGGTCCAGAACGCGACCTACGAACAGAAGGA
>CAYRQY010000289.1:0-2841 GCA_964426435.1 uncultured Rikenellaceae bacterium
TCCAGGTTCCAGGCTTTGGCCACCGTACCTTAAGCGGAGGTGGGTTCAAGGTTCAAAGTTCGAAGTTCAAGGTTCCAGGTCGTCTGAAAAGACTGAGCGGGGGAGGTCCCTGAGGTTATACCTGGAAGCCATTGCCTCTCCGTAGGCACCTGAAGACCTGATTGCTATGAGATCGCCCCTGCGGACCTCGGGAAGCTCGATAAGCTTTCCGAAGGTGTCGGACGACTCACAAACAGGACCCACAACATCATATCGTTGAAGACTTCCCGTTGAGGTCAGGTTCTCAATCTTGTGATGAGCATGATAGAGGGCCGGACGGATAAGGTCGGTCATGCCCGCATCTATAATTGCAAAGGTTTTATTCACTCCTTTTTTTACGTAAAGGACCCTAGAGATAAGGCTTCCGCACTGACCTGTGACGGACCTGCCCGGTTCAATATGGATCTTCTGCCCGGGCTTCAGGGTTATCAGTTCGTTTATCAGTGAAAAATACTCTTCAAACGGGGCATGATTATCCGGATCATCATAGTCAATTCCAAGCCCTCCGCCCACATTTATCATTTCAAGTCTGTAATTACGGCCTTCAAACCATTCCTGAAGCTCGTTGATTCGTGCACAGAGGCTTCTGAAAACATTCATCCTCGTGATTTGGGATCCTATGTGGAAATGGATTCCTTTAAGCCTGATATTACGCAGGTCAGATAATCTCTCCGTGACATCTTCAAGTTCTCCAGTGTTTATGCCGAATTTGCTCTCCTCGATCCCGGTGGTTATGTATTTGTGAGTCAGGGCATCGACAAATGGATTAATCCTCAGTGCGATCGTAGCCACTTTATTATTTTTCGCGGCAAGGGAGTCAATCACCTCTATTTCCTGTATCGACTCGCAGTTAAAACAAAAGATATCAGCTTTAAGTGCTGATTCAATATCCCTGTCGGTCTTTCCAACACCGGCGAAAACTATCCCTGAGGGAATGAATCCCGCATTCATTGCACTTTCTATTTCGTTCCAGCTCACACAGTCGGCCCCGAAGCCATATGAAGCAATAACTTTCATGATTCGGGGATTGGCATTTGCCTTAACGGCATAGTGGACTGCAGAGCCATATTTTTCCGATCCCTCCTTTACAATCTCGCATGCTTTCTTAAGAACATCGAGATTGTAGAAATAGAAAGGGGTTGGTAAGTCCAGGAATTTCTCAATTGTTTTTTCAGATATCATTTGGCTGGTTAAAAAGATGTTTGCTCAGTAATCGCAGGGCTTTAACTTTGTCTGAAGTATCAATCAGCAGCGACAGGCTGTTGGGACTTCCTCCATAGGAAATCATTTTAAGCGGTATCGAATTCAGCGCTTCAAAGATTTCAGGAGCCGATCCTGTTCGTTCAGTTCTGAAGTCACCCACAATACATATGATTGTCTGATTTTCCTCTACTTCCACCGTTCCAAGGTTTCTGAGGTCCCTGGCTATCTGGCTCAGAAACTCAGGATTATCAATAGTTATGGAAACAGCTGTCTCTGAGGTAGTTATCATATCTATGGGGGTCTTGTACGCTTCGAAAATCTCGAAGACCTTCCGGAGAAAACCATAAGCCATCAGCATCCGGTCGGAGTGGATCCGGAGCACTGAAATCCCATCCTTGGCTGCAACGGCCTTGTAGTCAAGAAGAACGCTTGATGATGTTATAAGGGTTCCTTCATCCTCAGGCTCCATGGTGTTTTTTAACCTGACGGGAATTTTTTTCAATCTTGCAGGATTGACGCTTGACGGATGCAGTATTTTTGCCCCGAAGTAAGCGAGTTCAGCAGCTTCATCAAATGATAGCTCCCTGATAACCGTGGTGTTCTTCACATACCTGGGATCATTGTTATGAAACCCGGATATGTCTGTCCAGATCTGTATCTCGTCAACCTCAAGCGCAGCCCCCATTATTGAGGCGGTGAAATCGCTGCCCCCTCGTTTCAGGTTATCCACCTCGCCGAATGCGTTACGGCTTATATAACCCTGAGTGACTATAATATTTCCTGCCGGATGGTTGTCTATCTCCTGCCTGAGCTTCTCTTCGATATAGAACATGTCAGGCTCTCCTTCCTTGTCGATCCTCATGAAATTAAGAGCAGGCAAAAGCACTGAACCTATTCCTTCTTCATTAAGAAGCATATGAAAGAGAGACGTGGACAGTAGTTCTCCCTGGGCAAGGATCGCTTTCTCCTGCAACCTGGAGAATATCTTCAGGGTGAAGTTCCTGATATAATCAAAATGAGTGTCAATCAATTCATGTCCCGATTTCCTGTAAGCCTCCGATGAATACAGGCCTTCAACCACATCGTGGTATTTTGTCCTCAACTCTTCAATTCTGTTTGATGCATTGGCAACGTCTCCGGCGTAGAGAAAATCGTTGATCTCAACAAGAGTGTTTGTTGTTCCCGACATGGCAGAGAGGACCACTATCTTTCTTTCATCATCCGTTATCAGCGGGATGAGCGCTTTCATTCTTTCAGGACTTCCCACCGAGGTCCCGCCGAACTTCATTATTTTCCTGATCTTCATTTCCGTTTGTAAATAAAAAAAACCTGCATCTTTTTGCAGGCCTGTATGATCTTTCTGGTAACCAGTTTCATTAAAAGATAATGCAGACCCTCAGCAAGGATGCATGATAAGCCACATAATCTTTTTTATACCTTTGTTCATGAGAATCAAATCAGGGAGCAAAAATATATTTTTAATTTATACGCCCTCTTCAATTAGAATATTTTTTTGTTATTTTTGCATCCGCTAATATCTGAAGGCCCAGATGGCGGAATTGGTAGACGCGCTAGTTTCAGGGACTAGTGTCAGCAATG
>CAYRQY010000290.1:0-2836 GCA_964426435.1 uncultured Rikenellaceae bacterium
TCATCCGATCGGGGCAATCCCGTCTCTTTCAGTGGCTTTTTTGTTTGATAGCAACCCCCAAGGGTCCGCCCCGATCATCCGATCGGTGCAATCCCGTCTCCCTTTATTATTCTTTTGTATTCAGCTTTTTTCTTATTTTTGTTCCCCAAAATCATTGTCCAAAATTTTATTACAAATGAAAAAATCATTTCCGTTCATTCTTATGTTAATCATTGGAATTGCATTCTCCTGCAAATCAGGTAAAAAGGAGACAGTACTCTCAATACCGTTTGAGAAATACACGCTGGCAAACGGACTGACAGTCGTCCTCCACGAGGATAAATCGGATCCTATTGCCTCAGTGGCAATCTATTACCACGTCGGATCGAGCCGGGAGACCGAAGGTAAGACCGGTTTTGCGCATCTGTTCGAGCATATGATGTTCCAGAGGTCGGAGAATATTGGTGAAGACGAATTCTTCAGGAATATACAGGGAGCAGGGGGCTCACTTAACGGAAGCACAAGCCAGGACCGTACCAACTACTACCAGGTTGTGCCGAAAAATGCACTGGAAATGGTTTTATGGATGGAATCCGACAGGATGGGCTATCTCGAGAATACCGTAACACAGGCTGCCTTCGTGAACCAGCAGAATGTCGTAATGAACGAAAAGAGGCAGAGCTATGACAATGCGCCCTATGGATTTACAAATGAGGTGATTCTCAAGAACCTCTTCCCCAAGGGACACCCCTACAGCTGGACCGTGATAGGGGAGATGCAGGATCTTGCCAATGCAACCATTGAGGACGTGAAAGCATTTCACAGGAAATTTTATTCCCCGTCAAATGCTTACCTGGTAATAACCGGTGATATCGATAAGGCTGAAGTAAAAGCCATGGTTGAAAAATATTTCGGTGAAATACCTGCAGGTGAGCCCATAGAAAAAAGGAAGCCTGTGCCGGTTACACTTACCGCTACCAGGAAGCTCTATCATGAAGACAATTTTGCCAGGGCACCCCAGCTTACCATTGTCTACCCGGCACCGGAAAGGTATTCAAAAGAGTCCTATGCGCTCAATTTCCTTGGAGACCTTCTTGCCAATACCAGGAAGGCACCTCTGTATACTGTCCTTGTAAAGGATAAAAAGCTGACTTCCCGGGTTATGGCGGGCAACAGCTCACAGGAACTGGCAGGATCGTTCAGGATTTCCGTGATGGCTAATCCGGGCGTCAGTCTGACCGATGTTGAAAACGCCATATTCGAAGGGCTTGATAAGTTTGAAAAAGACGGCTTTACGGAAGAGGATCTGGTAAGAATCAAGGCCGGATATGAAACAAGCTTCTACAGCAGGTTTGCAAGCGCCCAGGGAAAAGCCTTTACACTTGCCGAGTACACAATGAATACCGGGGACCCCGATTTTTACAAGAAGGATTTGGCTAATATACAAGCTGTTACAATGGAAGATGTCAAGGCAGCTTATAACAAATACATCAAGGGAAAGAATTTTATCCAGACCAGTTTCGTGCCAAAGGGACAATTAAGCCTGGCTGTGGCAGGATCGGTTGATGCAGGAGTTGTGGAGGAAGATCTTGCCAATGCGGCAGAGGCTGTCCTGGCAGACATCGCTGAAGAGCCGATTGTGAAAACCACGACAAAAATTGACCGCAGTGTAATGCCCCCGATCGGACCGGACCCGGAAGTGACAATCCCGGCTCCATGGAGCGGTTCGCTCTCAAACGGCGTCAAATTACTTGGTATACAGCACAGCGAGCTTCCGCTGGTACAGTATTCACTGGTGCTTGACGGAGGGCATATGCTCGACGATATGGAAAGAGCCGGTCTTGCCAGCCTTGTTGCGGCAATGATGAATGAAGGAACGAAAAACAGAACTCCCGAAGAACTGGAGGATGCCATCGGCCTCCTCGGTGCTTCAATAAGAGTCTCATCCGGTAACGAGCAGATCACAATAAGTGCAAGCGCTCTTTCCAGGAATTTTGAGAAAACCATCGAACTGGTTGAAGAGATGCTGCTCGAACCAAGATGGGATGAAGAGCAGTTCGAGCTGGCCAAGAGCAGGATAATAAACACTCTCAAACGCAATGAAGCAAGTCCTGATTACCTTGCTTCACGTACCCTGAACAGGCTTATTTTCGGAGATAATATACTGGCCGTTGATGCTTCGGGTACTGAGGAGACTGTAACCAGGATAACGATTGCTGACCTTAAGAAGTTTTATGACAAGTATTTCTCTCCTTCGGTTGCCAGGTTCCTGGTAGTAGGGGATGTTGACCAGCAGAGAGTTGAAGCAGCACTCGGGAGCCTGTCGCAGAAATGGCAGCCGAAAGAGGTTGTGATGCCTGAATTCAATGTACCGGGTCCGCCTGAGAGATCAGGGATCTATTTTGTAGATGTGCCAGGCGCCAAACAGTCAGTAATAGCTATCGGGGCTCCATCAATCCCAAGAACACACCCCGATTATTACCCGGTATATGTTACCAACTACAAGCTAGGAGGATCGTTCAACGGCGTCTTCAACCTGATCCTGAGGGAGGAGAAGGGGTTTACATACGGAGCAAGATCAAACTTCTCGGGATCAAAGAATTACGGATCATTTACGGCATCGTCAAGTGTCGGGACTAACGCTACACTTGAGTCGGTTACAATTTTCAAGACCGAGATGGAGAAGTATCGTGAAAGCATGCCGCAGGAGTATATTGATTTTACCAGGTCGGCCCTTATCAAGGGGAATGCCCTGCGTTTTGAGACAACCGGCAACCTGCTGGGAATGCTCAGTACAATGGCGGCATATGATCTTCCGTACGATTACATAAAGCAGGAAGAGAATTTCGTGAGAAAC
>CAYRQY010000291.1:0-2769 GCA_964426435.1 uncultured Rikenellaceae bacterium
AACAGAGAAGTTAAGCCCGCCAGCGCCGATGGTACTGCAATCGCGGGAGAGTAGGACGTCGCCGACTTAAAGAAAAAGCTCCGGAGCAATCCGGAGCTTTTTTATTTTACTCACTACTCAACACTCATCTTCCGCTCCGCGGAACTGCGTCGTCCCGATTGCCATCGGGACTCCTTGACTCACCGCTCACCACTCATTCTTCTCCCTGGTAGTCACTACTACCACTCCTTCATAATCCTTGTCGGTATACTTCCTGACCTGTTCCTTACCCTTCATCACTTCGACAACAATGATCTGATTAGGTTCAATCTTTTCAAACAGGTTCTTTTCAACAATCCTGCCGTCAACCACAAAAAGCACATTGTCCGGCAGCGAGGATGACCTGCTGAGTACGACCGGTTTGTTTGCAAAACCCGAGACTTCAACCTGTCGTTTCTCCGGTTTTTTTGTCCGGATTATTATCAGGTTTTCTTCTTTCAATACCTCTACCGACTCGATGGTCTCAGGATCAAGGCCGGTTATGTTCTCCTTTCTGATCCCATCTACGATATAAATCACCTTCTGAGAAGACAGGGAATCTCCATGGCGGACCACTTTTATATCTCCGGAATTGCTTCTATTATTGTCTCCGGCTATCCTTATCCTTACGGTGTCCTGTTCTGTGACCATTCCGGCCATTGGTTCCGGGGACCTGCCATCCTCTGGGTCTGCCCCGGAAATAGTTTCCGGAGCCTTGGCCTGCCCTGTGGTTATCCCGGCCAGGGTTTCCGGAACCTTGGCCTGCCCTGTGGTTATCCCGGCCAGGGTTTCCGGAACCTTGTCCAGCCCTGTGGTTATCCCGGCCAGGGTTTCCGGAGCCTTGTCCTGCCGTATAGCCATCCCGGCCACTGCTTCAGGTATATTAAGAAAGGTAGCTCCATTGTCAGAAGCTTCAGCTTTTGCTTTCGCCGGAAAAAAACCGTTCAGCAATGCAACCATAATTAACAGGCTTGCAAGGAGGGGGATCAGGGTAAGAATCTTAATATTGTTCCGACGAATATTTTTACTTTTTGTCATCATGATCATTCGTTTTCTTATCTGGGAATTTTTAAGACCTGAGGAGAGGCAGATCAGTCTGCCTTCGGCAACCTGGTTTATCAGGAGCGCCCGGTACTTAAGCCTGTCGGTACCTGCTCCAAGGGTTCCTTCATCTGCAAGGTATTCATGTACAAGATGAAGAGACCTTCTCATCATCCAGATCAATGGATTGAACCACATCAGGGCTGCTGCCAGGCCGGTCAGCAGGTTATCCAGCGAATGGTATTGTGAAACATGGATGCTTTCATGAAGGATAATATTTTCTCTCTCTTCCCTGTCGGTTACCCCTTTCGGGATGAAGATCCACCTGAAAAAGGAAAACGGGCTCCTGATCCGGGGATGGGATAAGATCAATCCCCTGCAATGCCTGGTTTTATCTGAGATCCTGTAGAGCCGGAGGATGGTGGTGAACTGAAATAGCATGTATAATATGAACAGCAGGGTAATGATCAGGTATGTCTTCCGGAAAAAGGAGGCCGTGATCCACAACCCTGTTGTTTCCGCGGCAGCGAAGGATTCCTGCACGGGCCCGGCAGGCAAGGTTTGAATCTGTAAAAATGTTTCTTTCTCATTGCCCTTTATATCTTTATAGTCTACCCTGATACCAGTGAGAGGCAACGAGAGTGAAAGGACCAGCGAAGCGATCAGAAAAAGTCTCTGTTGACGGAATTGAGTCTCATTTACAAAGATCAGCCTGAAGGCAAGGCAGGAAATGCCAAGGCATAATGCCGAAAGAAGTAGATATTTTATCAGTTCCATATTATTTCTTCTGTTTTTCGATTTCTGATTCAAGCATCTGCTTCAGCTCTTCAAGCTCGCCAATGCTGATCTCCCTGCTTTTAATAAAAGGAGAGACCATCTGGTGAAGGGATCCGTCAAAAAAACCGGTAAAGGCACTCTTTACAATATGGTGGGCATACTCTTTCCTGGTTATCAGGGCATAGTATACATTTGTTTTACCATATGTTTTATGTCCTACATACCCCTTTTTCTCAAGGACTTTTATTACTGTTGCTACGGTATTATATGCAGGTTTGGGATCGGGAAGCTTTTCAAGGACATCGGCTACCGCGCCTGTTTCTATTTCCCAGATGGCTTTAAGGATATCCCCCTGTGCTTTTGTTATCTCTTTCATTCCTGTTTTTTCTTCAAATATACTATAATAATTGCAATATTACTATAAATATAGTAGATGTTTTATGGGATATTTCTTCTTTATATAAAAGTGTCACGGTGTAATTATCATGATATAAATTCTGTGAGGCTGAATGTTGCAGGTCCGCGAACAGGAAGCTAATATTCACATTATCAGGCGCATGATTTGGAATAAGATTGTGGCATTAAATTTATTTTCAAAATATTCATGTATATAATTTGATAAATAGAAATCATTTCATACATTTGCACCCGCTTTGAAGGCATAGAGTTAATTGAAGGGGTAAAAAGAGATAGGATTCCGGCTTGCTGAAGTAGGGAATTGAGGTTGAAAAAGCCGGAAGAAATATCTCGATTTTTTTGGATGGAAGTGAAGAAATGATTAACTTTAATGCCCCAAAAAATTTTAAGGGGCGGACCTTTCCCGGCGGGAAGAGTGAGATTGGGGCGCGAAGGCGCATGAAGAAGGAAGGTTCGACGACGTTCTTTGAATTGATGAAGTAGCACCCAGGCGAGATTGACGATCTCGTCTGAATA
>CAYRQY010000292.1:0-2747 GCA_964426435.1 uncultured Rikenellaceae bacterium
CACCGCACCGGAACCAAAAGGCATAATCGCTGCCGTCACCTTCGCAAAAAGACTCGGAGTACGGAAGATGGTCCTGGTTGGTGCCGGCGAGGCTGCCTGGAGTGTAAAGGATTTTCTGAAAGAGAATGAAATTCCCGTGATCCTGTCAAATCCGCTGAGCCTGCCTGCTTATGATTACAGCGATATAAGAATGCCCTTCAAACTGGCTTCATTGTTCATGAAGGAAGGAATTCTTACAGGACTGACCTATTCTTCGCAAGCTTATGGAAACCTGCCTTTTGCGGCAGGTCAGACTGTGGCCTACGGATTAACGAAGGAGGAGGCTCTCAGTACAATAACACTGAATAATGCCAGGATACTGGGCATAGCTGACAGAACAGGATCGATTGAAACAGGCAAAGACGCGAATATCGTTGTTTCCACGGGAGATATCCTTGACATGAGAACCAACAATATCGAGTATGCCTTTATCACAGGAAGAAGCATCGACCTTGACAACAAGCATAAACAGCTTTACCGGAGGTTTCAGGCGAAGTATGAGGAAGAAGAAGAAGAAGAATAGTTACTGGTTCCTGGGTACTGGGTCCTGGGTCCTGGGTACTGGGTCCTGGGTCCTGGGTCAAGAAAGAAAAGAAAGAAGAAACAAAATAATATAATTGGACATATGAGCAGTTATAAAGACCTGGATATTTATAGGAAAGCCTTTGATTTATCCATCAGGGTGCATCATGCGTCATTAAAACTGCCTGCTTTTGAGTTGTACGAACAGGGAAGTCAGATAAGGAGATCCTCCAAGGGTGTCAGAGACGCAATTGTTGAAGGATATGGAAGAAGAAGATATAAACCTGACTACATTAAATTTTTAACATATGCGATAGCATCCTGTGATGAAACTCAGAATCATCTATCATCTATTACCGCTATTTATCCGGATAATAAAGATTTTACCGGATTTGATTCAGAATATGATATTCTTGGGAAAATGATCAATAACTATATTCAGTATGTCGAACAAAACTGGAATACCTAGCATCAAGCACCCAGTACCCAGTACCCAAAAAAAACAGCATTCTCCAATATTTCATCTTCAGATTTCGTTTACTATCATAATTTTATATTTTTGCAGATTATTCTTTTAACCGGATGAAGATCACTTTTCTAGGACCTGCACATCCATATCGGGGAGGTATTGCCGAGTTCACCAACAGACTGGCAAGGCAGTTTGCCGGAGAGGGTCATGATGTTGATATCCGGACATTTAAGGTGCAGTATCCAGGGATTCTTTTTCCCGGAAAAACGCAGTTTACCGACTCACCTCCGCCCAAAGACATCAGGATAAGAAGAGTATTGAATTCCATTAACCCGATAAACTGGATTATCACAGGATTTAAGATCAGGAAGGAGAGACCCGACATTCTGCTTGTAAGGTACTGGCTCCCCTTCCTGGCACCCTGTCTGGGCACGGTGGCCCGTATCGCAAAAAGGAACAGGTACCAGTATACAAAGGTGATATGCATTTTTGACAATGTGGTGCCTCACGAGAAACGCCCCGGCGACAGGTTCCTTACAAGGTTTTTTGTGAAGAGCATCGACGGGGCGATAGTGATGTCACAGACGGTGGCTGATGATCTGGCCGGTTACAGGAAGGAGCTTCCGGTGGTAATGAGCCCGCACCCCCTGTTCGATAATTATGGTCCGGGATTGACAAGGAAAGAGGCATTGGATAAACTCTCCCTCGATCCGGATAACTCGTACATCCTCTTCTTTGGTTTCATAAGGGCCTACAAGGGTCTGGCCCTGCTTCTCGAGGCCTTCGCCGACAGCAGGTTAAGAAACAGGAAGCTGAAGCTTTTAGTGGCAGGGGAGTTCTACGAGGATCAGACACCTTACATGGAGATCATCAGAAAGCATAATATTGAGGACGATGTAATTATCCACAACCGTTTTATACCCGACAATGAGGTGCCGTTATATTTCAGCGCCGCCGACCTTGTCGCCCAGACATACAGGAGCGCAACCCAGAGCGGTGTGACACAAATAGCCTTACATTATGAGATTCCTGTGCTGGTGACCGACACAGGAGGACTTCGTGAGATTATTGCCGACAAAAAATGCGGTTATGTCGTCCGGCCTGATCCGAAGGAGATCGCAGATGCCATAGCAGACTATTTCGATAATAACCGAAGGAAGGAGTTCACAACGGGGATTAAGGCAGAGAAGGATAAATTTACCTGGGATAAATTGACTGCTTCAATGACTGAGGTTTTTCTCAGGTGCCTGCTGGGGCAGATCATCAGGTCAATGGGGAAATAATTTCAGGTCGACATACCACCATTTTGCATCCGGAGAGGAAAAAAACCGTCAGGTAAGATATTGATTATCAAACATTCACCTTCTCCTTAATCATATATACATTGCGTTCGGATGAGGTCCTGTTGATCAGTTCGGCCAGGAAGCCTGTGAGGAAGAGCAGGCTTCCGATAATCATTGCAGTAAGTGCAATATAGAAGTAGGGGCTGTCGGTAACCAGCGGAGCCCTCAGGTTCTGATGAACATATACAAGCTTCCTTATACCAAGATAAAGAGCCATCGCGATACCTGTAAGGAACATTATGGTACCGAGAGAGCCGAAAAGATGCATGGGACTCTTGCCGAAGCGTGTTATGAAACCGATGGTCAGAAGGTCGAGATAACCCTTTACGAACCTGTCGAGACCATACTTGGAGACACCGTACTTCCTTGCGCTG
>CAYRQY010000293.1:0-2737 GCA_964426435.1 uncultured Rikenellaceae bacterium
TTCCGGGTACCTTATTTATAAATCTTTCATAAAGATACTTGATGAAGCTGGCAGGATGAGTCCGTGAAAGTCCGATATACTCATCGAGATGGAACACTTCCACTTTATGCCATGGAACATCTTCCTTTATGAGAGCTTCAAACATCTCAAACTGCGAGGCGCCGGTTGCCACAATAACTCTTGCCTCACCGTTCAGCCTAACAGCCTCATTGATCTTCAAAGACGCAAGCTTTGCGGCTCTGGTCCCCAACTCTGACGGATCGGGAGATATATCTAATAATTGCTAAAATATCAATCTCCATAAAAATAAGCCAATAATTTAATAATTCAATTTTCTATCTTCGGCAAAATTACCTTTTCAAATGCAACGATACACAGCACTGCTTGCCTTTCTCATTCTGCTGGGCAATATCGACCCCGCAGCCGGTCAGACCCGGGGCATAAACAGGGACAAATACCGGATAGGCATTGAGCGCACCGGAGAGGATATTAAAATTGACGGAATGCTCGATGAGGCTGTCTGGGAAAAGGCAGAAAGGACAGGGCTTTTTCAGAGGGTAACCCCTACCGATACAGGCTTTGCCATCGCTCAGACCGTTGTGATGATGACATACGACGACCTGAACATTTACCTCGGAGTTATTTGTCTCGATCCTACACCGGGGAAGAGGCCGGTGGAATCGCTCCGCCGCGATTTCAATTTCAGCAGGAACGATAACTTCATGGTCTTTATCGACACCTACAATGACCAGACCAACGGGTTTGCGTTTGGAATATCGGCATCGGGAGCACAGACCGAGGGACTTCAGTACGATGGCACAAGGGTAAATTACAGCTGGGATATTAAGTGGAGGTCTGCCGTAATAAGCTATGACGACCGCTGGGTGATCGAGGTTAGCATTCCTTTCCGGAGTCTGCGCTATAATGAAGGAGACAGGGAGTGGGGTATAAATTTTGGCCGCCTCGACCTCAAGAACAATGAAAAATCGGCCTGGGCGCCTATGCCCCGCCAGTTCCCTCACTGCTCACTGCCCTTCACCGGCACGCTGATGTGGGATCAGCCACTGGGTAAGGCGGGATTGCGTTTTTCTCTCATCCCCTATATCACCGGCAAAGCCACGAGGAACTACGAGACATCCGATAAGTACACGTTTAAAGGAAACGCAGGTCTCGATGCGAAGGTTATCCTGTCGACATCGATGAACCTTGATCTCACCATCAATCCCGACTATTCGCAGGTTGAAGTTGACCGGCAGCAGACCAACCTCGACCGTTTTGAGCTCTTCTTCCCCGAGAAGAGGCAGTTCTTTCTTGAGAACAGCGACCTTTTTGCCAGTCTCGGCTCCGAATCGGTAAGGCCCTTCTTCTCAAGAAGAATCGGCCTGAACAGTCCGGTTATTGCCGGGGCGCGTCTTAGCGGGAACATCAATAACAATTGGAGGGTCAATGTTATGGATATCCAGACGGGTACAAAAGAGGATCTTCCGGCTTCGAATTTCTTTGTCGCAGCCATGCAGCGAACCGTTTTCAGCCGTTCCAATATATCAGCGTTCGTCATCAACAAGCAGATAACCGATAATGTTGATGATGAGACTTTTACAGGAAATAAATTCAATCGCGTGGCCGGTCTCGAATATAATCTTGCCACCCGCGATAACAGGTGGACGGGAAAAGTTTTCTATCACCAGAGTTTCCAGGACGGGGCATCCCTCTCAGATGCGGCGATGGCAGCCAATATCAGGTATTCCTCACAGTTCCTTACCGCATCTCTAAGCCAGTCGGCGATCGGGAGCGGATATACGGCAGAAACAGGATATGTGCGCAGGAGAGGTTATTACCAGACCACCCCCATGCTCCAGTATTCCTTCTTTCCGAAGTCGGACGCAATCATAAGTCACGGTCCCAGGATCAGGACAGATCTTTTCTTTGACACTTCTATGGAACTGACCGACCGGGAATCGGAGGCATCATACAGTGTTGAGTGGACCAACAGGTTCATTACATCGGTTAATGTCGGCGAGACCTACATAAAGCTTATGGCCCCGTATGATCCGACAAATACCGGAGGAGAGAAACTGGAGGCAGGCGAGGATTTCAGGTGGAAAGATATCGGGGCATCCTTCTCGTCCGACAACCGCAAGTCTTTCTTCATGACGATAAGGAGCAGCTATGGAGGTTATTATAACGGCGACAGGTGGTATCTGAACGGTGAGCTCAACTACAGGTATCAGCCATACGGGAGCCTTGCCCTGGTTACAACATACAACAGGATAAACCTGCCCGAGCCATATAACAGCGCCAGGCTTCTGCTCATTGGGCCAAGACTCGATTTCACCTTCACCGACAAGCTCTTCTTCACCAGTTTTATTCAGTACAATAACCAGATCGACAACCTGAACCTTAACCTCCGTTTTCAGTGGCGTTTTGCACCGGTATCCGATCTCTTCATTGTCTATACCGAGAATTCCTTCCCCGGCGACTACACTATCAAGAACCGGGGACTGGTGGTGAAGTTGTCGTACTGGTTTAATTAAATGGCGCAGGGGCGCAGGGGCGCAGAGGTGCAGGGGCGTAGGGGCGCAGCGGCCTAGCGGTACAGGGGCACAGGGGCACAGGGGCACAGAGGCGTAGAGGCGCAGCGGCCTAGAGGTACAGAGGTGCAGAGGTGCAGAGGCGCAGAGGTCCTGACTTCTGACAATTAGTGCGGTAGAAGTTTCCACCTTTTTACTAATGGGGC
>CAYRQY010000294.1:0-2732 GCA_964426435.1 uncultured Rikenellaceae bacterium
GGAACCAGTCAGGATGTAAGAACAACAGTTCTGAAGATGTCGAAGAAACTCAGGCACAGGGGGCCCGACTGGTCTGGTATTTTTGATTGCGACAGGGCTGTACTGGCCCACGAAAGGCTTTCGATAGTCGATCCCAGGTCTGGCCGCCAGCCTCTCTTCAGCAGCGACGGAAACCTGATACTGACTGTCAACGGCGAAATATACAACCACCAGGAGTTAAGAAAACGCTATGAAGACTCATGGGAATTCCTTACCCGTTCTGATTGCGAGGTGATACTTCCCCTTTATCATGAGTATGGTCCCTCATTTCTTGAAATGATGAACGGTATCTTTGCTTTTGCTCTTTACGACAGGAAGAATGATTGCTACCTTATAGCCCGCGATCACATCGGCATAGTGCCGCTCTATACCGGCCGAGATATTCACGGAAATCTGTACGTCGCTTCCGAGCTGAAAGCCCTCGAAGGGGTATGCAACAGGATTGATGAATTCCCTCCCGGGCACTATCTCTACAGCAGGGATGGGGAGATGAAGAAATGGTACCGGCGCGACTGGATGGATTATGATGCGGTAAGTGATAACACTACATCAATCGATGACCTTAGAAAATCCCTTGAAGATGCAGTCCACCGCCAGCTTATGTCAGACGTTCCGTACGGGGTCCTCCTGTCAGGGGGCCTTGATTCCTCCATAATCTCCGCGGTAGCAAAAAAGTTCGCTCCAAAGAGGATCGAATCTAACGATCAGACAGAAGCATGGTGGCCTCAGCTGCACTCCTTTGCCGTCGGACTTGAAGGGTCGCCTGACCTGTCGGCAGCCCATAAAGTGGCCGAACATATCGGAACGGTACACCACGAGATTCATTTCACACTGGAGGAGGGGCTCGATGCATTGCGTGATGTTATATATCATATTGAAACATACGATGTTACAACGGTACGGGCTTCGACTCCCATGTATCTCCTGGCGCGGGTTATCAAATCTATGGGAGTGAAAATGGTGCTCTCGGGCGAGGGAGCCGATGAAGTCTTCGGCGGATACCTCTATTTTCACAAGGCCCCGGATCCGAGGGCGTTCCACGAGGAGACAGTGAGAAAACTGAGCAAACTTCATCTTTACGATTGCCTTCGGGCAAACAAGTCTCTTGCCGCCTGGGGTGTGGAAGGAAGGGTGCCCTATCTCGACAAGGAGTTCCTTGATGTGGCAATGAGGCTCAATCCCGCCGACAAGATGGCCTACTCCGGAAAAATGGAGAAATGGGTTCTCCGCAAGGCTTTCGAGGAGTATCTGCCTCCCAGCGTTGCCTGGCGTCAGAAAGAGCAATTCTCCGACGGGGTGGGATACGGCTGGATCGATACCCTGAGGTCGCTGACTGCAAGGAGTGTTACAGACGAACAGCTTGCCAATGCAAAATTCAGGTTCCCGATAAACCCCCCGATGTCAAAGGAAGAGTATTACTACCGTTCAATCTTCTCAGAGCATTTTCCGTCAGATTCAGCCGCCCTGACAGCTCCATCGGTGCCATCGGTTGCCTGCAGCACGGCTGAGGCACTTGCATGGGACGCCTCATTCAGCGGGATGATAGATCCCTCGGGCAGGGCCGTGAAAGATGTCCATAATGCATCTTATAAATAATCGGCAGCGGAGAGTATGGCACCCGCGTGAATAGAAAAATATTCTTAACTTTAGGCAGGACTTATTTGCTAACCTAAAACCTGCCTATGAAAAAAGGTGAACCAGACTATTTCAGGATAATTCTGTATATTATTCTTTTTCTCCTGTTCGGGATAATAATAATAACCTGCAAACCACCTGTCAGGGAGTATATAATGACAGTATCCGGACCGGTTACACCTGCCGAGCTGGGGCCGGTCCTTCATCATGAACATATACTTGTGGATTTCATCGGTGCTGACAGCACAGGTTACTTCCGGTGGGAGAGGGAGAAGGTTATTGAAAAAGCCATGCCGCACCTTTCTGCAATAAAACAGTTTGGTGTAAGGGCTTTTTTTGAATGCACACCGGCATATCTGGGACGCGATCCGAATCTGCTCAGGGAACTGTCGGAAAAGAGCGGCATCACTTTCATAACAAATACGGGCTATTACGGGGCACGGAACAATCTTTTCATTCCACGCAGCTTTTATGACCTTGATGCACAGGAAGTGGCAGAGATCTGGATTGACGAGTTTGAGAACGGCATCGAAGGAACCGGAGTCAAACCCGGGTTTATCAAGATAGCTGTTGAACGTGCCGATACATTATCAGCCGAACACAGGAAAATAATCACTGCAGCGGGACTTGCACATCTCAGGACAGGACTCGTAATAGCCTCACACACGGGTCCCGATAAACCTGCCCTCGAACAGCTGGAAATTCTCAGGAAGCTCGGCGTGGATCCATCAGCCTTTATATGGATACACGCCCAGGGCGGCACAATGGAGACCATCCTGAATGCTGCACGGCAGGGAGTATGGATTTCGCTTGACAATATCCATGAGAGACCTTCCCTCGAACCGGGAGCACCCAACAGTATTCTATGGTATGCTGAGAGGATCGAAGAATTGAAAAAGCACGGCCTGCTCGGCAAAGTGCTTATCTCACACGACTCGGGATGGTACGATCCGGCTCTGCCCGAGGGCGGCACATTCAACGGGTTTACCGACATCTTCAATTTTCTTATCCCCCTGCTTAAGGAAAAAGGATTCACCAATTCCGATATAGATCAGCTG
>CAYRQY010000295.1:0-2714 GCA_964426435.1 uncultured Rikenellaceae bacterium
CTCGGGTCTGGCCGGCTGGGGAAGAAGCAACGACATCAGGCACAGGAAAATAGACGACACGCTGCATGTTTGCGGGGACGAAGAAACCGAAACAGGCGACGACATGCCGCCCATGGCCCCGCGCGTCGGCATAGCCGCCTCAATGCAGGCAAATGTTGTTACAGAGATCCTTTTAAACAAGAAATTAAACGATACAACGGGTGGAAATAATCCTTAACAACAGGCCTGAGAAAATCGAAGGGGAATCTGTTACCATCAGTGAACTGCTTGATCTGAAGAAGTTTACCTTCAGAATGAGGATCATTAAGCTGAACGGTGTCTTTATCCCCCGGGAGAAATACGATTCGACCCGCATTTGCGACGGTGATAATATTCAGATGCTTTACCTTATGAGCGGAGGATAAAGAAAAAAATTGTAGGTTTGCACTATCATGAAGCATCTCAGGTTCATAGAACGTATCCCGCCTGTTTTAAGAAACAAGTATATTATCGCCTCCCTCATTTTCATTCTATGGATCCTTTTTTTCGATTCAAACAATCTCATTGCAAGGTATAAGGAGCTCCGCAACCTCAACAAGCTGCGTGCAGACATGGAATACTACAGGAATAAGACTGAGGAAGATGCAAGAAAGCTCCACGAGCTTAAAACTGACAATCTCAACCTCGAAAAGTATGCCAGGGAGCAGTACCGCATGAAGAAACCGGACGAAGATCTTTACATTATTGTCACCCCTGCCGAGGAGAGAAAACTGAAAAAAAGAAGCTACTGATACCTTTTTTCCATCGATCTGTAAATCAACAGTAATTCAGCCGGATCGTCTGAATGTGATTCTATGCCCATCTTCCCGAGAAGTGCCGAGGCAGACTCAGCAACCGGCCGCCTGCTGAAGGATGACGCATGAACCGAATTAAGGTACCTTACAATTCTGAGCATGTTGAACCAGCCGTAGAACCTTTTCATGAAAGATCCGGAGCCGGATGTGTTTCCTTTAATCTCACCAATCTTTGATGCCCACTCTTCCTCTCCTGTGAATGATCTGATCCCTGCGGGCAGTTCTGCATAAAGGAAAGAATCTTCGCGGGTACCGCCCACGGATACTCTTCCGGTGATCTCAAAAAGGACCTTTAACTCCTCAAAGGCCCGGATGTCGTAGGTCCCGAGCGAACAATCACCGGAATCTGCCATCCTGGCAACAGTTGCTCCAGTGCCAAAAGGCACCCTTTCTGATGATCGCGGCGAAGGGTATATTGTTGTTGAATCAAGGCTGAAGTATCCTCCCGAAGGCAGAAGTTTCTGAATAAACCAGAAATCCTCACCTGCCTGGCGGCGATTCATTCCGCCTGATTTAATGTATGAAAGTGCCTTAACTGCAAATGCTGACCCCACTGTATGAAAGGCGTACGGGAACCCTGTATATCTCAAGGCCTGGTGGTAGAAGCGCATGTGCAGCTCATAAAGTGTTACTGCCTTCAGGATTATTCCGGGAAAGGAGTGTTCTTCCAGAGGGTGTTCGAAATATATCGAGCAGGCTGTACGGTGCTTTTGCTTCAGAAGTTCTTCACAGAGTTGTTCAAGGTAATTCTCTTCGACTGTACAGTCAGCATCGAGGCTTGCAATAACCCCTTCTCCCCTGCCAGTCCTTCCGAACCGCCTTCCAGCCTCATCCATTCCGGCCTTTCTGGCCATCCCCACTCCCCAGTCAGGGAAACGTGATGAATCAGCGGTGAATTGGTATAGTCTGAAAAAAGGATCGCTGTTGTGCGACTTCCAGTCACTGACAGCTGAGGATGTTGCCCGGTTAGGCGCACATGTATCCTTTCCCGGTTTATAAGGCGCATTAATTATTATAATGACTTCGGTTCTGCATTCAGGTTTCCTGCAACGCGCGAGAGAATCGAGAAGGCCGGCAATACCTGGTTCATTGTAAGCCGGGACAACTATTATTATTCCGGTATCAGGGTCGGGGGCCTCTTTGATAAATTCAGGGAACAGGGCATTGTTTTCAAGCCAGCCCGAGGCAAAATCCATAGTTATTTTTTCTTCTCGGTCTTGTATTTACGGTTGAGACCGTCAATTACTTTCCTTGTAATATCGAGTGCCTGATTGCTGTACAGAACAGGTCCGCCGAAAGTCTTGCCGAGTATGTACTGGTAGTTGTATTCTGCCTTGTTCTCATCGAGAAACCTTGTAATGTAATCTATTATCTGCCTGTTCATAACCTGCTCTTCCTCGTAGAGATCTGACTGAAGCTGGTCCCTGAGGTTGATGAGATCCTGCTGCTGCTGGAGGAGAGACTGTTCCATTTCTGCGGCAGTGGCCCGCGTAACAAGGCCTTTGTTAACCTTTTCCTGGAAATCCCTGGCATCCCTTTCATACCGCGTTCCTTTGGCAGTGAGCTCGGTTTCAGCTTTCTTCTGCTTGGAGAGAAGATCCTCCCTCCTGTCGAAGAACATGTCGAAGTTGAATATTATCGTATCGATATTTACAAAGGCTATTGCCATTTCGGAGATCTCGACACCTGATTCGGTTACATAGGTATGCGCAGGGGCCTTGTCTGAAGTAAAATGAAGTACAAAAAGGGCTGCAACTGCCAGAAAAAGTACGGCAAACAGGGCAATGGATAGATTCTTCATCGGGTAAATAAAATTAATTAAACATTAATCAGGCGCAAATATAAACAAATTAATATTCCGTAATAATTCGCAGAGACCTA
>CAYRQY010000296.1:0-2711 GCA_964426435.1 uncultured Rikenellaceae bacterium
AACATGAAGGCATGACAAGGGTCATAAAAGAGCTATATTAGCTGAGTATTTCCATGATTATTTTATGATGAAAAAACTGATGTTCGTCCTGGCAGCGGCATTTTTTTTACCGCTTCAGGCACTGGCGCAGACCATTAAGTCGCCGGGTGAATTCCTCGGATATGAGCCGGGGGCCATGTTCACCTTTCACCACAAGGCAGTTGAATATTTCAGGTATATTTCAGAAGTATCCCCAAAGGCTGAACTGATCGAATACGGAAAAAGTTATGAGGGAAGGCCGCTGCTGGTGTGCCTGGTGTCGTCTAAAGATAACCTGAAGAATATCGGGGAGTTTAAACAAAATAATCTTATAAGGGCAGGATTGGCTGATGGCAAACCAGGCGGCAGACAGATCCCTTTTTTATGGCTCGGTTACAATATACACGGCAATGAGGCAGCCGGTACAGAAGCAGCGATGGTAACGCTTCATACACTGGTGACAGGGTCGTACGACGGAGCGGACCAATGGCTTGAATCGTGCATTATCATCATTGATCCGTGCCAGAATCCTGACGGACGCGACCTCTACGCATTCCGGTACCGCAACTCACAGAGCCTTTTCACCGATCCCGACAGGAACGGGTGGGAGCATAGCCAGGGATGGCCGGGTGCCCGCTCGAACCACTACATGTTTGATCTTAACCGCGACTGGACCTGGCAGACGCAGGCAGAGACACAACAGAGATCAGCTCTGTACAACAGCTTCATGCCCCATCTGTTTGCAGATTTACATGAGATGGGCGCTGAGACCACTTATTTTTTTGGTCCGGGAGCCGATCCGTGGCATGAGGCAATCACTCCGTGGCAACATGAGTTTCACGAGCTAATGGGGAAGGCCAGTGCCGGGCTCTTCGACGAGAAATCCAGATTATATTTTACAAAGGAGAATTTTGACCTCTTTTCTCCCAGCTACGGAGATACCTGGCCGCTTTTTAACGGTGCCATCGGATTTACATTCGAACAGGGAGGAGGCGGTGTATCAGGTCTTGCTTACAAAAAGGACAACGGAGACACCCTTACGCTCAGGGAAAGGATCGACGGCCATTTCACTGCATCGATGGCAGCAATAAAGGTTTCATACGAGAACCGTGACAGAATGATATCAGAGTTCAACAAATACTTCGAAGAAAATGCAAAAAAACCCTCCTTCACATACAAATCGATAATCATAAAAGGTAATAATGACAAAGCTGCACTTGAAAGCCTGAAGGAGCTGCTCGACAGGAACCAGATCCGGTATGCATCTGCAGGAAACACCGGAAGAAAATTCAAAGGTTTCGATTATGCTGCCGGCAAAGAGGCAGAAACGACAATTGAGAACGGAGATCTGCTTATATCAGCCTATCAGCCTCAGTCGAGGCTTATCAGGGTGCTTTTTGAGCCGGACAGCAAAGCTTCCGATTCGCTGACCTACGACCTCTCGGCCTGGTCATTGCCATATGCTTACAATCTCAGGGCCTTCGCCATTTCGGACCGGATTAATCCGGCAGGAAAGGAGCCTGAGGTCGTTGAAGTCAGGAACGGCACCGATGAGATGAAGCCATATGCCTGGATAGCCGACTTTACAGGCTTCAGTGAGCTCAGGTTCATTGCCGCCCTGCATGCCCGGGATATAAGACCCAGGTTTGCAGTGAAGCCGTTTACAGCCGGAGGTGTAAGCTTCAGCAAAGGCTCGGTAATAATCACCCGCCCCGATAACAAGCAGCATGGCGACAGTTTCGACAGGATCGTAACCGAAGAGGCAGACAAATTGATGATAAAGCTTATCCCGGCAGCAACGGGGCTGGTTGAAAGCGGAAAGGATTTCGGATCGTCCTATACTCCGCTGATGAAGAAGAACAGAATAGCAATTCTCTGCGGGGATGGCACATCATCTGCTTCAGTCGGCGAACTCTGGTACTTCTTCGAAAGAGAACTGGGCTATCCGGCAACCCTCATTACCACAGCAACAGCTGCCCGTGCCGATCTGCGCCAATATGACATACTGATGCTTGTGTCGGGAAGTTACCCGGGCACGCGCGACACAATTATCGATTTTGTCAGAAAAGGCGGAAAGGTAATCGCTTTCGAAAGTGCAATATCTCTTTTTGCCTCGGATAAAACCACTGCCCTTTTTAAGGCGAACGAAACAAGGACAGCAGAACAAAAGGCTGCGGAAAAGAAAATCAAAAGCGACGACACAACCCTGCTTAAGAAGTACGAAGATGAAAGAAGGCATCCTCTTTCGGAAAGATCGGCAGGGAGCATTTACCGGGTAAAACTTGATGAGACCCACCCGTATACCTTTGGCCTCGGCGATCAGTGGTTTGTCATGAAACGCTCAGGAACCTTCTACCCGTACCTTGATAAAGGGAGAAATATCGGATATATAACTGAAAAGGAACCTGTTGCGGGCTTCGCCGGGTATAAATACAAGGAAAAGGCAGCAGGCACGCTTGTGATAGGCTCAGAAAGCATCGGATCAGGAGAAGTTATTTATGTAACTGATAATCCCTATTTCAGGGCTTTCTGGAAGAGCGGAAGGGTTTTGCTGGGTAATATGGTGCTGAGATAGGAAATTGGAAGTTGGAAGTTGGAAATTGGAAGTTGGAAGTTTGAAGTTGGAAATTGGAAGTTTGAAGTTTGAAGTTTGAAGTTGGAAGTTGGAAGTGGGAAGTTGGCATTTTGATATT
>CAYRQY010000297.1:0-2589 GCA_964426435.1 uncultured Rikenellaceae bacterium
AGCTTTTCGGGAGGCTCCGCAACACCATCTTCCTCTACAAGAAGGGATCCCTACATCTCGACTGATGCCGGCAGGCCTGCATCAACCCAGGCTGTAGCAACTGATTCAAGGAGGACAACAACAACCGCCACAGCAGCTAATCCGACTGACAGGAACATTCCCCAGGATCAGATCAGAACCGGCACGCAGAATGCCACGGCTGCACCAGACAGGAGATCAGTCGTAACGCAGCCTGAATACAATTCAGTGGACAGGACATACACTCCGAGCTATAACAATCCTCGTATGAGCACAAGGCCGTCATACAACAACAGCAGGATAAACCAGACCACGAATCCTGCCATCAACAACAGCAGGACAAATATTGACCAGGGAAGAACAATTATTAACCAGAATACCAATACAAGGAGCAATACCAATTCATCAATCTCGACCGGGCAGACAAGGCAGGGCGGTACATCGTCAAGTACTTACACTGTTCCTTCACGCAGGAGCGTTGATGGAGGATCGATGTCCGGATCTTACAACTCGACCGGAAGATCCTCTTCCAGCGGGTTTTCCTCTGGCTCCACATCGAGAAGCATAGGCTCCTCGTCATCTGGTTCTTCCTCAATTTCCTCATCTTCAGGCGGCGGAGGTTCAGTATCATCAGGTTCCTCCTCTTCATCCTCCTCATCAGGCGGAACCAGGAGATAGGAACAAGATTTATTAACGGTATAAATGCAGGTTCATTCTTTAGAGGAGTGCAGATATGCCCATAACCAAAAGTAAAAATGAAATTATGAAACGGATCACTTTAACCATAATAGCTGCGCTGACGATCTCTGCAGGAGTAACAGCCCAGAACGTCGACGATGCATTGAGATATTCCCAGATCTTCTACAACGGTACTGCAAGATTTATGGCAATGGGCGGGGCATTTACCGCTCTTGGCGGAGACCTTTCATCGCTTAGCCAGAATCCGGCAGGTCTTGGTGTCTACAGGTCCTCTGAGATCTCCTTTTCACCCCAGCTGTTCCATATCAATACTTCGGCCCTGTTCAACAGCAAGAATACCGATTATCTTTATAACTTCAACCTGGGACAGGCAGGAATTGCGCTGAACCTGATCAATAACACAAACCAGTCGGATCTGATAACGCTTAATGCCGGGTATTCATTCAACAGAACCAATAACTTCAGCTCATCAATCAGAATTGAGGGAAGAAACAACAACAGTTCAATGGCTGATTACTGGGCAGATCAGAGTTACGGAATTCACTATACCAATCTTGGCGGCGCTGCAGGTATTGCATACGACGCCTGGGTGATCGATACCCTTACATGGTCGGGCGGAACAGAGTACGGGACGGTTTTCTCCAATTATGGTGATAATCCTCCTTCCGTTTACGGACAAAATGTGCGCCGTCTTATTTCAAATGAAGGATACACAGGCGAACACGCCTTTTCGATAGGGGGCAATTACTCAAACATGCTGTTCTTCGGAGCTACCCTCGGGATAAGCTCCCTTAACTTCACCAGCCACTACGAGCATCTTGAGTCTGTGAATTTCCCGATGGCTTCAGGGATAAGTAATTTTACCTACACCGACCACTACGAGAACAAAGCCACGGGCTATACCTTCAAGCTGGGAGCAATCGTCAAGCCGGTCGAATATCTGAGGATCGGGCTTGCATTCCATTCACCAACCATTTACAGGGTCAATGAGTATTACTACGATAACATAGCCTCAAATTTCGATGACGGGGATAACTACAATTTTTCCAACGAACCCATGCGGTACAGCTATGCGCTTACAACACCATTCAGGGCCATGGCAGGTGTTGCCGTGCAGATAAAGAAGCTTGGAATGTTAAGCGCTGACTACGAGTTTATTGATTATGGCTCTGCCAGGTTCTCACAGACTGGTGATAATTATGATTACAGCCAGAAAAACCTTGATATAAAGAACGACCTTAAACCGGCAGGTAACCTGAGGCTTGGCGGCGAACTAAGGCTCAGTAAATTCTACCTGAGGACAGGATTCGGATACCATGGAAAAGCATTTAAACAGGGAAGGGACAATGAAGATCTTGCTCATGTTTCATTCTCTGCCGGAGGGGGCTTCAGGGAGAGTAATATTTTCATCGACCTCGGCTTCACCAGCATCAGTAACGACCAGAAATATTTCCTGTATCCGGTGGGAGCAGGAGCAATTCCTGCACAGGCTGATTTTTCAACAACCCGGAACATTTTTGCACTTACTTTCGGTTATAAATTTGGTTATTGATTCTTTGATTAACTTCCTCTTGAAGGGGCTCTTCCGAAGAGGGAAAGCCCCTTCGTGTTATTTGCCGGGTCCCTGACGGTTTTTCTGTCTCCTGTACCCGTTAACAGGATTCATTTATCCCTCCTTAAGGTACCTGAGCGAATCAGGCCCCAGATTAAACAGGAGGTCAATTATACTGAGTTCCGGAACAAATCCCGACTTGTAACTGAATACCTGGATATATTCCTTTGCCGGGGGGAGATGCTTCCTTTTGGGGCCAAGAGTGTACCTGTAGTCATACCCGGCACCGTCTGGTTGCCTGAAGGAGTCAGAATATTCTG
>CAYRQY010000298.1:0-2588 GCA_964426435.1 uncultured Rikenellaceae bacterium
AGCGTCATAAAACAGGTTCGGCTTTATAAAATTGTAGAATGCCACTGACTCGACAAACTGCGCTGCTGCCTTTTCGTTTGCTTCAAGAAGATTCTTTTCAACCTCCTCCCTGGCACTGCTGGCAACCTGGTATGCATCCCTCTGATTGAGTACGCCTGACAGCTTCCACTGTTCTGCCACCCTGTTCCTGACAACCGTTACTTCACCTCTCCTGAGATCGGGCATGCCCGATGCATCGGTAGCCTCGATTATACCGGCATTGTAAATCCTGGTAAGTATCCCTGCAAGATCCCTCCTGAGGGAATTATAAATACGTGTTGAGAGCTGCTGTTTTTCAGCCTCGAAGACGGCAAGCAGGGCATCGAGGTATTTTTCAAATGCCTGGATTTCGGCCGCAGAGATATCGGTATCATACCTGAAGTATGGTGTGAAGTTCCGCATTATACTGTCCTGCTCCCTCGAAACAACAGTTTCCGGCTTGAGAACAGGAAAGTCCCAGGGAGCTATCAGGGGTGTATTCAGCCACGGTCTTCCCCTCTGGAACTCATACCTGAATTTTCCCTCACGCGGAGAAATGATAACAACCAATACAACACTTATCAGAAAGAAGGCTATGTGCAGAAGGTATCTTCTGCCCCTGACCCAGGTTATCAGTCTGTTAATCATCTCCTGCAGATTAAGTCAAATTAGCGGCAATAATGGCAAAAGTAGTTTAAATTTTCATTTATGTCACTTCCCGGCAACAGGCGTTTCTTCACAGAACAAAACTATTTTGTACTTTTGAGCCAAAACCCTTCTAATATGCAACAATTTATCTGCGAGAATGTTTTCGTGCCTCTCAGGGCGGGGCCGTCGCACAGGTCGGAGATGCTTAGCCAGGTCCTGTTCGGTGAAAAATATATTATTCTCGGGGAGATCGGCAAATGGATGAAAATTGAGACCACTTTCGATCATTACAGGGGATGGATCGACACCAGTCATCTTCAGCATTCCGGGGACGTGGAGAATATTAAGGGAATGGTCCTCAGCCGGTCCCTTCCCTGCTTCAGGAGCGACGGCACAAAGCTGGTCCTCGAAGCAGGATGTGAGATCTATAATCCCGATTTTGAAAAAAGAACATTCAGTGCAGGAACAAGCCTCTACACAGCCTGCCCGGAATTCAAACCCTCGTGGGTGAGCACATCAGAAGGACTGACCGACAGTGCTTTCTCCTTCATCAACTCTCCATATATCTGGGGAGGAAGAATACCCTCGGGAATTGACTGTTCAGGATTTACCCAGCTCGTCTATAAGATACATGGTATACCTATCCCCCGGGACAGTTCCATGCAGGCAGAGGCTGGAGAAAACATCGGATTTATAGACGAAACGATACCCGGCGACCTCGTTTTCTTTGACAATGACAGGGGTGTGATCTCACATGTGGGAATGATCCTTTCGCGCGGACTGGTAATACATGCTTCCGGCAGAGTAAGGATAGATACCATCGATCACCAGGGCATATACAAGGCTGAGGCAGGAAACTATTCTCATCGCCTCCGCACAATCAGAAGGATAGTCAGCAAATAACTAATATCCCTTCTCTGCCAGCTTTAGTATCAACTCCTCCTCCCTGGCGGCGTCTGATTCAATTTCCCGGCCTTTCCGTATCAGCTCCCCGGCAAATGCCGCGTCTTTCAGACCGCCAGCGTTGATCCTGACGTTCATGAAAGCCCCCCTGATACATGATCTTATCATCAGAGCCCCGACTGCTGCATCAGTTACCGAGCCCGGATTACCTTTTTCAACCATATCCCGGATCAGACCGAAAGCCCCGAATGCTGTCTCCATAACCCTGAAAGGGACAATCATTGCATATTTTGTCGCTTCCTCAATTGCTGCATCTCTTGCCGCTTTCTCTTCGTCCGTTCCTGAAGGCTTTGCCCTCGCTTCAATAATCCTGTTAAAGGCAAGGGTATCCTCATCGACGAGATTCAACAACCTGTTCTGTATTTCCTTTCCACTTACGGCTGCATCGGAAAACTCTTTCCATCTCTCGTCCCATCCCCTTTTATGCGACGAAAGGTTGGCAACCATGGTTCCGAGCGCCACGCCCAGGGCTCCAGCATATGAGGAGACTGAACCGCCTCCCGGTGCAGGTGACTCGGAAGCTGTTTCGTTAAGAAATCCTTCCAGAGTCATGGAGATCAATCTCCTTTTTTGCGCTGAATTCTCTCCTCCCTTTTTATCCAGCACATACTCGATAATCTTCTCATCGGGATCGAACGGACGAAGATCATTAAGGCCCAGCGACTTAACCGCAATTTTTATCAGTTCGCCGTCAGACACCCCGGCTGATCTCTTCTGCTTCTCAAGAAACCAGCGTCCGGCATCGAGAATCGATCCAAGCGGTATGAGCCCCACAAGTTCAGAGCCCGTAACCCTGACACCCCTTTCTTCTGCCTTGCGGCACACCTCATCGAAGGCAATATGCACCGGGGTTACTGAAAGGTCAGTAAGGTTCATTGAGATCTGGGCAATACCGTATTCCTCTATATACCAGCCAATCGCCTTTACCCCACGAAGCGACCCGGGGAGCATTACCGGTT
>CAYRQY010000299.1:0-2581 GCA_964426435.1 uncultured Rikenellaceae bacterium
GGGCGATTATGATAATCTTCCCAGGGCTGATCTGATACTGGTAACGCACGATCATTACGACCACCTCGACAGGGACCTGGTAAATGATCTCCGTAAACAAAACACGGTAATGCTGACAAACCATAGCTCGGCCGATGCTGTGAAATGGGCCCGCCCTCTCAAGCCCGGGGACAGGACGGAGGTGAAGGATATTGCCATAGAAGCAGTGCATGCCTATAACATTCTGCATGAACGAGCCAAGGGCCAGCCCTTCCATCCGAAAGGAGTGGGATTAGGATTTATCCTGTCGGTAGGAGATACCAGGTTCTACATTGCAGGTGATACTGAGAATATCCCCGAGATGAAGGAGATCAGTAATATCGATGTTGCATTTCTGCCAATGAACCTTCCATATACAATGACTCCGGAAATGGTCGCAGATGCTGCAAGAACGATCAGGCCAAAAATATTATATCCTTACCATTTCGGAGAGACCAATACTCAAAGAATAAAAGATTTACTGAAAGATACAGAGATTGATGTCAGAATTAGGAGATTAAACTAAATCAAGTACTTATGAAAAGTCTGAACAGAAGAAAATTCATCACGACAGGTCTGACCGGGGCTGCAGGACTGGCGCTTGCTCCGGCAATGGCTTCCGGAAATCCTGCAAATCAGGAAAAGAATATCATATACAGAACCCTGGGAAAGACCGGGCTGAAAGTACCGGTAATAAGCTTTGGAGTTATGCGTTCAGATAATCCCGGTCTCTGCAAGGCCGCTTTTGAGAACGGGATTACTCTGTTCGACACAGCCAATGGTTACCAGAACGGCAATAATGAGACAATGCTGGGTAACCTTTTTACGGACTACCCCCGCGATTCATTCATTATGGCTACAAAGGTAAAGCCTGGAGGTATTGACAGGGATGGCAAGCCAACCGCCCGGACTTCAGTCGAGGAGTTTCTCTCGGGATTTGAGACAAGTCTGTCGAGGCTTCGTATGAGCTATGTCGATATACTTTATATTCATGACATTAGCAGCCGCGAGCTGCTGGAACATAAACAGCTTCTTAATGCGGTCTCCAGGCTAAAGAAGGATGGCAGGATCAAATTCCTGGGTTTTTCAACCCACCGCAACGAAGCAATGGTTATCGATCACGCAGCCTCAATGAATGTTTACGATATAATACTCACATCGTTTAATTTCCGGCACGGAAGTCTTAAGGATCTGACAGCCTCCGTAAAGAAGGCAGCAGCTGCTGGCATCGGGATCGTGGCAATGAAAACCCTGGCCGGAGGAAAAGGTGTTAATCCGTCAGCGGCAATCAAATGGGTTTTGTCTAATCCCGATATTCATACTACAATCCCCGGAATGACAAATTTCGATGAGCTTAACGTCAATCTTAAGATACTGAGCGACATTACAATGACCGAACAGGAGAAGAACGACGTTATTATCGCGGGCGCTGATCCCGGTCTCTTCTGTGCAGGATGCAATAAGTGCGTCGGAGACTGTCCAAAACATCTTCCCATTCCCGATCTGATGAGGGCATACATGTACGCTTACGGCTATCCCAGCGCTGCAATGGCCAGGGAACTTGTTGCAGAACTGGGTACAGGAGATAATCCCTGCAGTGGCTGCGATGTCTGTAATGTAAAATGTACACGCGATTTCACCATCAGGGAGAAAATAGCCGACATTTCCAGGCTTGCAAATGTGCCGGCTGAGTTTCTTACATAAATTAACTGATTTTATTCCGGATATCATGAGGAACAAACTTGCTCTGTTAATTCTTACCGGTCTCTTTTCTGTTGCTTCTGCAGCACAGGAATATACCTTCCCGGAACTTAAAGGGTTTAAAAGGGTAATGGATTATCCGGTTTACGTTCCGGAAAACCTGTGGGACTTCATCAACGGGGCTGCAGACAATTACCTGGCCTACGATTTCATTGAGCTTCACGTGGCAGAATACAAGAAGGGTAAAGAAGTCATTAAGCTTGAAATCTACAAACACGACGGCAATACGCCTGCATTCGGGATCTACGCATCGGAACGGTCACCTTCGTTCAACTTTGTGAATCTTGGTGCCCAGGGCTATATCGTCGACGGTGCGATAAACTTCTTCAAGGGAGATTATTACATCAAGATCAGGACTTTTTCAAAGAAAGCCAAAACGCTGAGTGCCGCGGAGACCCTGGCTTATATGACAGCTGACGCCCTGCCGGGCAAGGCAGAAATGCCCTCAGCACTGCTGCAATTCCCTGCAGAGGGAAAGAGGATCAACGAAGAGGCTTTCATCAACAGCAATGTACTCGGGCACAATTTCCTTAACAGGGCATTCAGGGCCTATTACCAGTCGGGGAACGATAATTTTTCAATCTATTTGTTCAAGAGCGATTCCCGGGCTGACAATATCAAAACAATTGATGCATACCTGGCTTCGGCAGGGATGGATTCAGACAGTCAGGAAGAGGGTAAATACGCGTTTACCGATGGCTATAACGGCAACATTTTCCTCGCCTGGAAAGATGACAGGATTGTGCTGATATCTGTAGTGTGAAATGATGTGACGGTTTTTGATGTGTTATTTATTTTCTGT
>CAYRQY010000300.1:0-2569 GCA_964426435.1 uncultured Rikenellaceae bacterium
ATTTCTGGAACATTGCATAGTCGGCATCCGTCTTCCCGTATTCTATCACCCTGTCGTAATATGCAATTGCTTCCTTATACCTTGTTGTTATATAATAGCAGTCAGCTATACGGCACCTGGCATCAGTAAGTATATCAGCTCCGGGTGCAGCAGCCTCAGACTCAAAGGTCCTGAAATGAGTGAGGGCATTGGTGTAATCGTCGAGGTTGAAATAGGTATACGCCAGGTTATATCTTACCATGTTGTATTCGCTCAGCTGGCGGGATCCCGGGATTCCGATAAAAGTCTCATAGTCATCCCTGGCCAGGCTGAATTGTCCAAGCCGGTACCTTGCCTCCCCTCTCCAGTAGAGGGCACTGGCTCTTATTTCACGGCTATGTCTCTGAAATTCAAGCGATTTATCAAACATAGCCACTGCAGGCTCCATTTCACCGTTTTTAATTAATTCCAGCCCGCGAAAGAAGGCCACTTTCTGGTACGCTTCCTCCATCCTGTCGTTTCTGATGGTAATCCTGTCAAGCGCAGCCAGTGCCGCCCTGTAATTTCTTATCTGCATGAATGTTGCCACAAGGTAGTTGTAGGCCTCCCCAACCTTTTCCGAACCGGGGTAAAGATCAATATATTGCTGGAAAGCGGCAATTGCCTCCCCGAATGGTGAATTTGAAGTCTCGTATGTAAGACGTGCATAGTTGAACAGGGCTTCCTCCCTGATCTTGTTGTCAAAGGTCATCTTGGATGCCTCGGCGAAGGCAAACTGGGCCCTCTTCTTATCATTCTTCCTGAGGTAGCAGTCGCCAAGCAAAAACCAGACATTCTGGCTCAGCAGATCATTTCTGACACCAATCTCAAGCAATACCTTAATGGCCTTATCAAGGTCGCCTGTCCTGTAATAGCTGAAACCAAGCTGGTATTTATCCTCCCTGCCACTTGCCTTAGCCTCGGCGGCATAGCTTTCAAGGTACGGGAGAGCCTCCCTGAACATATCCTTGTTGAAATAGGCATCGCCGATGAACCGGTAAAGCTCAACGCTTCTTTCCTTCGGGGAGGATTGAATAAGATCAGGTGCAATGGCCAGTATCCCGTCGTAGTCCTTCCTCATGTAGAGTATCTGGGCAATGTAGAATGGCACTATGGGACCGAAGGTCTCATCGTTCTGAAGCCGCACAAAACCATCGTAGGCTGTCTCGTACATCTTCTGTTCGTACGCGATGTGAGAAAAATAGTAGAGAGCCGGAGCAGTATATTCCGTATCAACATCCTTTATCTCGGAAAACATAAGGAGTGCCTTTGGCCTCTCTCCCCTTGAATAAAGCGAGTATCCGTACCTGAAGAAATATTCGGCAAGTCTGGCATCCCCGAGCTCCTGGCGGTTAACGGTCTCGTAATAATAGGCTGCCTGGCGGTAGTTCCTGTTCTGGTAGAAATAATCAGCCAGAGCCAGCCTTGCATCATTCTTCCTTGGGCTTTCGGGGTAAGTGAGAATGTATCTGATTATGCGATATTCGGAATCGGGGTTAAACAGCCTGAGTGCAGAGATCGCTGCGAAATATTCTGCCTCGCTCCTCAATATCAGGTCAGTGTTTGCCGGATCCCGGAGATAAAGATCAAAAAACCTGATTGCTGCAGGGTATTTCTCCTTGTTGAAGAGCTCCATTCCCCTGTTGAATTCTGAATTCATCTGTTCGCCCGAGAATGAAGTCTGGGAAACCAGGGCGGTGACAGAGAGCAGAATAAAGCCTGATATTAAAATGACTTTTTTACTGTTCATAAGTTATTTATTTTGCCTGCACTGAAATGAAAACGTCTCATCCCTGAAAATTCATTATTCAAACTATATTATTGTAATACAGCCAGGTATGACAGTTCTCACCTCCTTCTGAAAAAAGTAAAATTACTACTTATAAACGCCGTGAGCCGGTCTTTATTACGGATTTTATCAACATCCAAATGTTAATTATCAATTCTTTCCTTATTTTGCAGGATAAACATTTTCATATGCAGGAAAACCTTCCCCTCGATGTAATAATTGAGCTCCGCAACTGCAATATCTGGCAGCAGGATCATCTTGTTCTTACTGACGTTAACCTTACGGTAAAGAAGGGGGAATTCATGTATCTTGTCGGGAGGGTTGGCAGCGGAAAAACCAGTCTTATTAAAACCATCAATGCCCAGCTGCCGCTGAAGGAAGGAGAAGGAATTGTTGCCGGATACAACCTGGCGACCATACGGCCGCGTGATATTCCTTATCTGAGAAGAAAGCTGGGAATCGTTTTTCAGGATTTCCAGCTCCTGACTGACAGGCCGGTTAATGAGAACCTGGAGTTTGTACTGAAGGCAACAGGATGGAACAGCAAAAGCGAAATCGACACACGCATAGGTGAGGTCCTTGAGAAAGTAGGTCTTGGACTGAAGGGTTACAAGATGCCTCACCAGCTCTCGGGCGGCGAACAACAGCGGGCTGCGGTGGCCCGGGCCCTGATAAACCAACCCCGCATCATACTTGCCGATGAACCTACCGGCAATCTGGACAGCGCCAATACAGAATTGGTGTTCAGTTTGCTGCGAGAGA
>CAYRQY010000301.1:0-2478 GCA_964426435.1 uncultured Rikenellaceae bacterium
GCCGGTTAGTCCTGAAATAAGCCGACTCATCGCCGGTGAGATCATACTGGCTCGAATATCCTCCGAGAAGATAGGGTGTGATATACAATGGTTTGCCGGCTTTTATGCCCCGGAAAATTATCTCCTGAGCCTGGGAGGGTTTCATTGGAGATACCTGACCCCAGTTTGGAGGTATCGCCGGAAAAAGAATGACCTCATTTTTCGCCGGAACCCACCTCTGTATTGTCAGGCCCATCCTTACCTCACCGTTCTTATCCTGAAATCGCAGGCTGGAAAGGGGTATCCTGAATTCAGCCGACCAGCCCTCATCACATCTGTTTGTAAGCACATCCCAGAAAGTATTCCAGCTCACATTGAAAAGCATCTGGTCGTCGGGTCTGTTTGGGACAGCATCCTTCTGGATGGTTGCATCAAACCGCAGTGCATCGGGTGTTGTGCCGAATATCAGAAAATTCTCCTTATCGTTGTATGTATCGAGGAATACCATAAACCAGTCACCACCAGCCCCTGTATAATCACGCTTGTAACTTGCCGATCTGATTGTTGACAGATCTTTGCAATAGAGCCAGGCTCCGACATAGAGATACTTGTCATCATAGGCAATTCTTACATCACTCTCCTCCGAAGGTTCCCTTCCCCAGACCGGTGAGTACATGGTCATTCCGAAGGGCTTAATGGTTTTCCAGGCCTCATCATCCGGGATACCGTCAAACAGGATCGGCTTATCTAGCCTGGGGATAAGGATTGCCTGGCGTGGCGTTCTCAGTGAATCATTCTGACAATACAAAGCAGTGCCGGCCAGGGCCGGAACTGCCAGTGATAAAATAACCAGGAATATTTTTTTCAAGAATCCTTCTCCGTTAATAAATGAGAAGGCAAATATATTAAAGTCCGAATAAAACTGTAAATCCTGCTTTAATTATTATTTCTGAGGAAGCCCGGATTCATGGCTTATTCAGCAATACTGTGAAGCCCATCCTCAAGCCGAGCATGCCTGATGTTATCTTTGTTGTTCCGCTTTCTCCGTTTGCTTCCTCCTTGGTCAGTTCCTTGGAGGAGAGAAATGAATATCCGGCCATAACGTCGAATGTAACTTTTTCACCGAGCGGAAAAGCTGCACCAACCCCTCCTCCGAGCATCATGACGCTGCTTCTCTCAACATCAACATCTCCTCCGTCCTTGTTCTTGTCGCTCAGAATGCCAAAAACGGCATTTAATTCGGCGAAGGGTGAAAACTTCTCAAGCGGGTAGTAATACCTTGCAAAGGGCCCTGCACAAAGTAAGGAAGTGATCCATTTCTCACCATCATCAGGATCTACCCAGGTCTTGGAGCTCAAAATCATATCGAGTCCCACTGCCAGATTATCCATAATAAAATAGCCTGCTCTCGGTAAAACATTAAACCCTCTTATCTTATACTCGTAATGGTAATCATAATACTGGCTCTCGCTTCTGTATTTGTATTTACCAATTCCCATGCTCATAAGATCTGAGCCCGGGGCAAGGCACCAGTCATCAGTAATTGACATCAGATTTAATGTTGAAGAGACCCCGGTAATAATTTTGCCCTGTTCAAACTGTGTCTGGGCATTTCCGGTTGATACAAGGCATACTGCGGCAATCAGAAGTACAAGTTTTTTCATTTTTTTTAAGTTTTTCAGAATCGCCTACTCTTAAGTTTTTCAGCTTACACTCCCTACTCTTTTACGGATTTTCGGGGGGGTCCGTGTTTTACTTAAATCAACACATTCTTAATCAAATTTAATATGTGATTTCACCAAAGTCAAATTTTTTTATGCTTTTTTTTTGTGATGTTTCTGTGATAATGGTATGAGGGGTTGCTTGCAACGCCCCCACTTATCATTCCGATGAGATGAATTGATTTCTATCAATCAATGACAGTATTTCGGTATAGATGCGTCTCTTTTCCAATTCTGTCTTTCTTACAGCCGAATCATGGGCATTGGTAAATCCTCCGGCATAATACCTGTAAAACCATGATGACAATACAAGCAAACCATCAACAAGAGTGTAATTGACGGCTGTAAACATGGCATAAATTGTGATTCCGGTCATCAGGACAAATGAATTTATGCCGCTCAACACCTCACCTGTATAAATCTGACCCAGGCCGGGTAGCAGGATGCTCATCAGCTCAACTTTACCCGGACGATACTTCCGGTTATAACGCTCAAATGAATGGAACAGGTCAAAAAGTTCAGTAACTCCTTCAGGATTGAGGACCTGTGAAAAATATTCCCTGGACTTCTCATAGTCGTTGAGGCCGAAATAACATATCCCCATATAGAGAGCCTTCCTGTCCTTTAAGTAACCTGTACCTGGTTCGTGTATATCAAGGAGTTCGGACAGAGCGGAATAATAGTCATTCAGTTTGAAATTACACAGGATTTTCTTTAATGCCAGTTCAATCCGGAGGCTGTCATTATCTTCAACGCGCATTGCAAAATCGTAATATCT
>CAYRQY010000302.1:0-2474 GCA_964426435.1 uncultured Rikenellaceae bacterium
GGTCATAGGTGAAATCCCTGCCTTCTTCCGGTTCATAATGGCGTATCAGGATATATTTGTTCCTTAAAGTATCGAGAACGCAAAATGTCAGTCCGGTAACAGATACCTCGATCGACAGAATATAATTCTCGGAGGAATTTATATCAAGTGTCTCGTCAACAAGTTCCAGAAAAGGCATTTATCAGTGATTAATTCTTGTAAGTTTCTTGACAGGAATGATTAAGTTTACGAACAAATGTATAAAAATAATCGAAGGAGCAACAAACGTTGCTTATTTTAGAGTATGCGGGAAGTTTTAATATTCAACCAGCTCTGCAGGAATCTGGGGTATATTCCCACTGATGACCAGTCGGGTGCACTCAGGAAGATCTCCGATTACATTTGCAAGGATACAAATGATGTTATTTTCCTGCTCACGGGTTATGCCGGTACGGGAAAAACAAGCATCATAAGTTCGGTAACAGCCACACTCGATCAGCTGAGATTGCGGTCGGTCCTTCTTGCTCCCACAGGGAGAGCAGCCAAGGTGCTTGGCTCCTTTGCCGGAAAACCTGCATTTACCATTCATAAGAAGATATACCGGCAGAAATCGTCGAAAGACGGGATGGGTAGTTTTGTCCTCGACAGAAACCTGCACAGGAACACCTTTTTTATTGTCGACGAGGCTTCGATGATCTCCAATTCCTCAAATGAAACCTCACTGTTCGGAAGCGGAAAACTGCTGGATGACCTTATTGAATATGTTTACTCCGGCATTGACTGCAAGCTGGTCATAGTAGGGGATACCGCCCAGTTGCCTCCGGTGGGCTTTACGGTGAGCCCTGCGCTTGACGAAAAATCACTTGCGGAGTATGGCTTCGGCCTTGCCTCATCCGAACTGAAGCAGGTGGTAAGACAGAGCGAATCGTCAGGGGTGCTGATGAATGCGACCGGCGTAAGATGGCAGATTGCTGAACAACAGCTTGTCCGCCCCTCAATCGATACGGTGCATTTCAGCGACGTATTGAGAGTCACGGGCGAGGACCTGATAGATGAAATATCAGCAGCCTACGGAACCTGCGGAGTGAATGGAACCATAATAGTTGTCAATTCAAACAGGCAGGCAAATCGCTATAACCAGGGGATCCGCAACAGGATATTCTTCCGGGAGGAGGAGATTAGTCCCGGCGATATGGTAATGGTGGTGAAGAATAACTACTTTGTTGCCGGAGAGGAGAATGGTGACGGTTTCATTGCAAACGGGGATATAGCAGAGGTGAAAAAAATAAGGGGATACGAAGAGAGATATGGTTTCCGTTTTGCTGACATGACCCTGAGATTCGCCGATTATGACATGGAGACCGATTCCAGGGTGATGATGGACTTAATTCACCTCGATACTCCCGCACTTCCTCCCGAAAGGAGCAAGGAACTGTTCCAGAACATACTCGCTGATTATGTTTACCTGAAGTCACGCCGCAAACAGTATGAAGCAGTGCGGGAAGACCCATACTTCAATGCGCTTCAGATCAAGTTTGCCTATGCGGTTACATGTCATAAAGCCCAGGGCGGTCAATGGGAGAGGGTCTTTATCGATCAGGGGATGTTTAACAGGCAGGAGATCACCATCGATTACCTTAGATGGTTTTATACGGCGCTCACCCGTGCCACAGAGAGGGTTTACCTGGTGAATTTTTCTGATGAGTGGTTTGTCTGACCAGACCGGGTCAATCTTTATAGAATATGTCCACGATTGCGATCTTCTTCTGATAATCAATTCTTCTGACCCTGTATCTCTGAATATCCTTCCCGGAAAGTATCGAGAACTCCTTCAGGATCTTCTGTTTCTTGCATGTCTTAAGCATCTCGAGGTCGTCAAAGATGATCTCATGGGAGATAGTATTGTTCCTCAGGGCGAATTCCTCGAGGATCACGGCTGCAATCATTATGACAGCATTGAATATTATAACGCCAAGCACGGGAAAGCCCACAAGCTTCAGTGAGTTAATTACGGATATACCGATTGCTGTAAATATATACGACATATCCTTCAGGCTGAAGTTCGTGGTCCTGAACCTGAGTATGGCGAAGATGGCAAATAATCCGACAGCCATCCCGAACTCGATAAAGACTGACCTGAGCATCGATGTAATGAAGAATACAGTTATTCCCATCATGAAAAAGGTGAAGAGGAATTTCTCTTTCCTCGAATACCTGAAGTAAATAACGCGGATAAGGACGATTAAAAAGGTTGTGTTGATAACGAACCTGAACAGGATCCCAAGAAAATCAGGATGATTGAGGTTGAAAAGATTGTCGGGCATAGGTTTAGTTTAAGTTTTGCCGTAAATATAAAGATTTTTATTCTCCAATGATCTTGACGAGGACCCTCTTCCTTCTCTTTCCGTCAAACTCTCCGTAGAATATCTGTTCCCATGGACCGAAATCTAGCTGACCGTTGGTTACTGCAACAACTACCTCCCTGCCCATTACAG
>CAYRQY010000303.1:0-2461 GCA_964426435.1 uncultured Rikenellaceae bacterium
TGCATCACTCGAAGATCTCAGTGGAGCCCTGGACACCAACAGGTCGCGATATACTACCAGGGCTGTTGACTCCAACCCATCGCAGGTAACCAACCTGAAAGAGCATACCAGGGAAATTGAAGATTGCTCCGGGCTCATGTCGGCAATGATGGATTATTTCCTCAGGTCGACCTCCGGTGCAGTTCCCTGCAGGCTTACTCCGGCCGAGATTGATGAAATTGAGTCGCTTGCAGAAACAAAATACAGAACATGGGAGTGGAATTATGCCTACGGACCTGATTATCAGTTTATGAATTGCTTTAGCCTCGGCGGAAAACAGCTATCATGCAGGCTCTCTGTTAAGGAAGGGATCATACGCGAGTGCCTTATACAAGGTTCTGAGGTTGTGTCAGAAGCAGGCAATTTACTTAAAGGTGTCAGGCATATGGTTCAGGATGTGAGAGAAGCATTTCAAAAGAGTAACATCTTGCTGGATTACAATGATGTATATAGATTTTTTTAAAATGGAGCCGTATACTGAGTATTGGCATTTTTAATTTTAAACAGGATAATTTCTCCGGATGGATATATTTAAATCTGTAATTTTATGGATAGCCGGGATCGCATTCATGATTATCATGTTCCCTCTCACTTTTGTTTTCTGGCTGATCACTTACCCTTTCGACAGGGAACGTAACATAGTGCACCGGATCCTTATTTACCAGGGATTGATAATTGCCAGGCTGGCACCCCTGTGGAAGATAAATATCGAGGGAAGGCAAAAGGCAGATCCCCGCGCCACCTATGTCATAATATCAAACCATCAGTCGATCCTTGATATACTTCTTCTTAACTGCCTCCGGTATCGTTTCAAATGGATATCAAAGATTGAGAACCTGAAGGTCCCGGTACTGGGATGGTACATAAGGATGGCAGGATACATAACGGTTAACAGGGGAAATGAAGAAAGCAAGGCACTGATGCTTAAGCAGGCTCTCGAATGCCTCCGTAAGGGCATCTCGATCATGATCTTTCCGGAGGGTACCCGCTCCAACGACAGGGAAATTGGTTTTTTCAGGCGGGGTGCATTTCAGCTGGCGATAGAATCGGGCATTCCTCTATTGCCTGTAATAATCGACGGGACCGGAGGGGTGCTCCCCAAGCATGGTTTTATTTTCAGTAGCGGACATATAATACGGATAAGGGTTTTCGATCCGGTAGACCCTTCATCTTTCGGTACCGATGATCCCGATGAGCTTGCAGGGAAATTCAGTAACTTTATGACCGCGGCGCTCAGGGAACTGCGCGAAACATAATTGCTGCCATGACATACGACCCTGCATACCGGAGAATACTTAACAGGATGGGGTATTATGATTATCAGCAGGGACTGATATACCATCACCTCGACCAGGAGGGGGGATGGGAGAGCCACCTGCAGAAATCCAGGAGTTTTATCCTGGAGGCTGCAAGGCAACTGGGACCCCGGAAGGTGACTGTGCTAGGAAGCGGGTGGCTTCTCGACTTCCCTCTTATGGAGGTCTCCGAGATGGTCGATGAATTATGCCTGGTCGATATAGTTCATCCACCCCAGGTTATTGATCAGATTGGTTCCCTGGCCAATGTCAGGCTGAGGGAAGAAGATGTTACCGGGGGACTTATCAGGGAGGTATGGAAAAGAAGTGCCGGAAGACTGTTCTTTAACAGGCTCCGTTCACTCCGTTCCATCAGGATACCTGAATATAAGCCTTCGGAAGATCCCGGCATGGTCGTCTCTCTCAATATACTGACACAGCTTGAAACATTACCCCTGGAGTTTTTAAGAAAGAGGACAAAAGCCCGTGAAGAGGAATATTCCGGATTCCGCTCGGAGGTCCAGAAGAAACATATGGACTTTCTGCTTAAGCACCAGTCTGTCGTTATAACTGATTTCTCAGAGATAATCACCGACAGCTCGGAGAAGATAATAGAGGAATCTTCAATAGTTACAGATCTTCCCCGGGGGAGGTACAGGGAAGAATGGACGTGGAACTTCGAGCAGAAAAGGCCCGATTTTTACACCAGGCGTTCGGACTTCAAAGTTCTGGCCATGATCATCTGACAAAATTCTCTTCAACAGAAGGAGCTAAAAATGAAAAAATTCTGACGGTTACAACGGCTTATTTACGGCGGTGTGGTTATAAAATGAACCGATTGTTGAAAAATTGGCGGTTCGCAACAGCACTATTTGACTATATTTGCGCAAAAATTCCGAAAAATGTCAGTTGTCGGCTACTCCGAAGAGCATATTAAAACCCTTGAATGGAGGGAGCATATCAGGCTGAGGCCGGGTATGTATATAGGCAAGCTGGGTGACGGCTCATCGCACGACGACGGGGTCTATGTCCTGCTCAAGGAGGTTATGGATAACGCTGTCGACGAGTACATGATGGGATTCGGCAAGAAGATAGATGTCACCATCGCTGGAAAGGAAGTCAGGGTA
>CAYRQY010000304.1:0-2434 GCA_964426435.1 uncultured Rikenellaceae bacterium
TGTACTGAAGGGAAGCGCACAGGTCAGGCTTATTCTTTTCAATGAAATCAGGATCATCTTTTGTTTTTTCTTCCAGAAAATAGAGAAAATTTGTTTTCAGTCCGCTGAAGCTGAAGTCGAGCCCTTTTATGGAAGGTTTTGAAAAGACAAAGGCATTTTTATTACCTGATGCGGCGAGCCTGTCGACTAAAGGACCGGCCGGGTAGGGTAATCCCATAAGCTTTCCGCATTTGTCGAAGGCTTCACCGGCCGCATCATCCCTTGTGTTACCGATAATCTTCATATCGAGGTGGCTCTTCAGAACGATTATCATCGTATGTCCGCCCGAAACCAGCAGGCACAGGAAAGGAAAGGACGGTACCCGTGGCTCATTCTCCTTCCCGATAATGAAATGGGTAAGGACATGTGCCTGTAAATGGTTTACCTCTATAAGGGGAATCCTCCTTGCCAGGGCGAATCCCTTGGCAAAGGAAGTTCCAACCAGCAGTGAGCCCAGCAATCCCGGTCCGCGTGTAAAGGCAACGGCATCTATCTCTTCAATGGCTACTCCGGCCTGCCTGAGAGCCTGGTCAGTGACCGGCACTATATTGGCCTGGTGCGCTCTCGATGCCAGTTCGGGCACAACACCGCCGTACGACATGTGCACTGCCTGCCCGGCTATCAGATTGGACAAAACACGGCCATTGCGCACGACTGCTGCCGAGGTATCATCGCACGACGATTCAAGAGCCAGTATAGTTACTTCTGCCAAAACAGTATAATGATGATTTTCCGTTCCAATATTAGCTATTTATTGCCGTATTATCGCATATGTTACAAGAAATCTGACTTTTAAAAATTTGGCTTTGTTTTTGTTATATTTGCATAAGGTCCTGAGGGTATTTCCGTTTATTCCCATGAGACTCCTTAAGGCAGTATGCTGGCATTATTAAGAAGAATATTGAAGTTCCTGGTTGTTGTGACCGGAGTGATCATTCTGTTCCTGACAGCCCTTTCGGCAATAATACGAATTCCGGATGTTCAGACCTTTATTGTCAACAGGATCACGAGCTCCCTTCTGGCGGATATTGAATCGACCATATCGGTTGGCAGGATAGAGTTTTCTTTCTTCAACAGGTTGAAAGTAAGCGATCTGCTTATCAAGGACCACAACAACGACACCCTGATTTACGCCGGTAATGCCGTTGCGGGAATCAGGAGGATAGATTTCAGGGATAATATCATTAAACTGGGAAAAGCTGAAGTAACCAGGCCTGTTATTGCACTTATAACAGACTCGGCCGGTTTGTTGAACCTCAACTGGTACCTCGATCTTCTTAAAGCCTCAGGGCCCCCCTCCGGACAGGATAAAAAGACCCGGCTGAATCTGACAATAAACCAGATACAGGTTACCAACGGCCGTTTCTCGCTCATAAACAGAAGCGTACCGCAATACAACCCGATGCTCGATTTCAACAACCTGAACCTGCATGGAATAAACGGAACCCTGGGTAGTTTCGAAATAAGGAATGATACTGTTTTTTTCGGCATCGACGGTCTGGCTTTCTCCGAACTGAATGGATTCACTGTAAGGAACATGAAAACAACTGCTTCAATATCAGGCCAGCATATCAGTTTCAGCCCTCTGTTTATTAAATGTGACAGCAGCATAATCAACGCAGCCAATGTAAGCCTGCTTGCCGATACAACAGGGTCGTTCGGCAGTTTTATCGATGAGGTCAGGCTTAACATCCTTCTGCAAAGGTCGCTGATAAACACTACCGACCTGCAATATTTCCTCCCGTTCATCAAAGATCCCGGCGAGACGCTCTGGCTCTCCGGCAGGATGGCAGGTAAGATTTCCGAGCTGAGAGGCCGCGACATAAGAGCGACATTCGGTAAATCGAGCCAGCTGGATTGTGATTTTGATTTCTCAGGTCTGCCAGACATCGGAAATGCGTTTATCTTTCTTGGAGTTAATTCCCTTGTGACCAACGCAGGGGATCTCCGCATCCTTGGCGGGATCAGTAAAGAGGTTATAAATGTGCCGGAATTTGCTGACAAGCTTGGAGTGATCTCTTTTGACGGTAATTTTACAGGCTTCACTACCGATTTTGTCACCTATGGAAAGATAGGAACTGCTGTCGGCAATATAAGAACCGATCTGTCTTTAAGACCGGAGGGGCGTAATATATTAAGATTCAGGGGTCTGGTAACGGGCACCAATATCGATGTGGGTGTTGTCTCGGGTAACAGCGATCTCTTTGGAAGATCGAGTATGTCGGCTGACGTCGACGGTTACTCAACCTCACCAAAGGAGTTTTCGGGAAACCTTGCAGGAAAGATAGACAGTATTGAGATCAACCGGTACATGTACAGGAATGTCACACTCAACGGGAGTTTCACTGAAAAAATGTGGGATGGCAGCATAAATGTGACCGATAACAATATTAAG
>CAYRQY010000305.1:0-2370 GCA_964426435.1 uncultured Rikenellaceae bacterium
AAGGTGGTATCAAAATGTTCCGTTAGGTGGTAACGTTTATAACCGTTATTAAAAAGCTATGAACTACCTGGGCAAGGGGCACGCAACAGGGAAAGTAGTGATCAAGGTATTACAATGATAAGGGACTGCCATCCTTTATACTCTATTAAATGCTCTCTTCAAAAAACTCTTCAAACCTGAGTATATATTTGCTTTTCTCCTTATTGAACAGCAAATGCCCGAAATCTTTGGCTTTAGTATTCAGGTCCGTGATCTTAAGGCGCTTTTGGACCTCTGTTTTTAATTCATCCGCATTCTTAATGCCGATCCTTTTTCCCAGGAAGTCATAATCCGGCTTAGTCTGACCCAATAGAAACATCAGGTCGTAGAAATCACGACCCTTTGCCCTTTCTATCAATGCTGTTGCTTTCATTGCGCAGAGCACGGCGTCGGAAGGTACAGGGAAAGGAAAGTAAAAACCACAACCTTTGATGTTTCTCACTTCACGGGTATAGTGTACTCCCTGATCCTGAGCTTCTAATTTTATAAGAAACCTCTCATCCCTGTGTCGTGACAGTCCTGCGCTAAAAAGGAGCTCAGGAAAGTAAATGCTGCTTCTGAATGCCGTCAGCCTCGGATTCTTCTTCTCCCTGGATTCCACCTTATACCCGCTTCTGTTGAGGAACAGAATGACATCATCGCTCATTTGCAGGAATTCCTCCCTGCTCATCTCCCTGCAGTCAAAATCAAGATCTTCCGAGAATCTGTCAATTCCCTTTACCAGGCGAAGGCTGGTACCGCCAATGAATATGAGCTTACGGATGTATTCCGTTGATGACAGATAATCGAGAATCGACAACTGAATATACTCCTTCAGCATGCTTTTGCCAAGAAGAACATTACTTCTTACCTGCTCAGGGAAATAATCCTTTATTAATTCCAATTCAACCATATAGTTCTTACTATAAGTTATATACTTTCCTTAGCATATTAACGCGGCTGCTGAGTGCTTTGCTGCCGATACGATCACAGAATTCAGTAAATCTTGCTGTATTGAAGTCTTGCTCCATAAATGATTCATCGAGACGCAGTTCCTCAAAATCACGTTCCGCGTCATAGAACGGATAGAGATAAAGCAAGTCTATTAATGCTTTTTCTGGTGTGGCAAACCTGGTGTGCCTGCCTCCCTCAGTCTCCTTAAGATCATATCCGAACATCATCGCAGGCTTAATGCTTTTATAAGAATACTCACCGAAATCATTTTCGAATGTCATTGTCTTCAAAGTGGTCACGCTTGTTATCTGAGGCACAGCCTCGGGGATAATTCCGTAAAATGACAAAACTGTATGCAATGATATGTAGGAGGGTTTGTATATAAGGTTGCCAAAGAAGAGCGTCATTTCTGCTGACCCTCTGTAATCAGGGAAGGCATAATAACCCTGCCGGAGCCGAACCAGGTAACCCTGCTTTACCCAGTTTACCAGGTTGTTTCTGTTAAACCCGGGATATGCTGCATAAACCTGGTTTATGTTAAAACCCGCCAGTGAAAAAAACCTGTTCCTGAATTCGATGAAATTCATTCTATTTCTGTTATGCAGCAAAAATAGTGCATTATAGAAACAAATACAAGTTATATGCTCTTTTTAATACAATTACTGATTGTTGCAAAGAAGCAGGATAATAATCGTGCAATCTTGCAATCCTGGTACCATACTATTAATAGCTGACTGTTACGAAATATTCTCCCCCGGTAAGTTCTAACTTTCCGGTGCGTAATCCTTCCGGGATGCCGGCTGCTAACGGCTTGTTGTCTTTCAGTATCTCTATCTTCCCGGCCGGGCCGGGTTTCAGATCAACCAGTGCGGTGCTTCCTTCAGGAATCCTGATCTCGTACCGAATACCATCCTGTCCCTCTTTCTTCCAGTTCGAAACAATCTCTCCGTAAGGTGAATGATATGAGCAATTTACATAATCGAGTCCGTCAGGGAGCGCAGGTGCAAGGACGAACTTCTTAAATCCCGGTTCACCGGCCACCGGACGGATACCTCCCAGCCAGCGGTAAAACCATTCTGTTACCGTACCAAACATCGGGTGACAGTTCGAATAGGTATTGTCGCTCTCCTTCCAGGTTTCCCAGACCGTCGTCGCACCCCTGTCGATCATATGCCCCCATCCCGGGTAGGCTGTGCTGTTAACGATGTTAAAAACTTCTTCGGGCGATCCATATTCGGAGAGAGTTTCCAGGGAATATTTTGTCCCGAAGATCCCTGTTGTAAGATGTCCCGACGGTCCTTTTCTTATTGCAGCTCTTAATGAATCTGTTGCAGCTTCAATCACACCTTCGGGAATAATATCGTGGTACAGCAGGGTTGAAAAGAGTGTCTGCCGGTT
>CAYRQY010000306.1:0-2283 GCA_964426435.1 uncultured Rikenellaceae bacterium
CTCCGGAGGGACCCGACGTGGACCAGCATCTTGGCAGGATCAGTTCTTACAACAGCAGGTCAGATGATCCGACTTCCTGGAAAGAGATACTTTACAGGGGAGATGATTTCTTCGAGAAGATGCTTTCGGAGAAGCCGGGTAATGTGGTCGTTCTTTCGGGAAACAACAGGAAGAAGGCCGAATACATAAGCAGGTCGATAAATGGAGGCCTTAACGTTCTGGCTGATAAGCCAATGATAATTCGTCCCGAAGATTTCACCGTGCTGGAGCAGGCATTCAGGAGTGCGGCTGAGAAGGGGATCCTTCTTTATGACATTATGACGGAAAGGTATGAGATTACAACAATTCTTCAGAAGCTCCTGTCGCAGGACAGCGAGGTTTTCGGAACCATTGTGACGGGAAGTGCGAAGGATCCTGCGGTCACGAAGGTAAGTGTACACCATTTTTCAAAGATCGTATCCGGTTCTCCGCTGATTCGCCCGGCATGGTTCTTTGATGTCGATCAGCAGGGGGAAGGAATTGTCGATGTTACAACCCACCTGGTTGACCTTATCCAGTGGGAGTGCTTCCCCGAGCAGGTACTTGCAGTATCGGATGTCGAAATGGTGGAAGCCAGGAGATGGCCGACAGTAATGACACGGGAAGAGTTCAGCGGGGTAACGGGAATAAGCGAGTTCCCGGAATATCTTAAGAAAGATATCAGGGATGGCAGATTGCATGTTTATGCAAACGGTGAGATGACCTACAGGCTTAAGGGGATATATGCCAGGGTATCGGTTGAATGGAAATACCAGGCTCCGCCGGGAGCAGGCGACACTCACTACTCCGTGATGCGCGGCACACGCTGCGACCTTGTTATAAAACAGGGTGCCGAGGAGAAGTATGTTCCTACTTTGTATGTCGAGAATATCAGGGGCACAGGGATGGAGCTCTTTGCGGAGAAACTCAAAAGCTCTGTTGCCAACCTGCCTTATGAAGGTCTTGTTATTGAGACAGTTAACCCTAAGGTGCTAAAGATCAATATTCCGGATCGCTACAGGGTCGGACATGAGGCACACTTCGGACAGGTAACCGAAAAATTCCTTGAGTATCTCGAAGCAGGAAAAATGCCCGACTGCGAAGTCCCGGGAATGATTACAAAATATTACACTACCACGAGTGCCCTGAAGCTGGCGAAACAATAGCGTCTCAAAGGCGTAACGGCACAGCGGCTCAGCGGAAAAACACAGCTCTGACTCTGCGTCATTAATCGAAAAGATCTTCAATCACCATTGAGTAGAGCTCTTCGAGGGGTATGCCGGCAGCTTCTGCCTGCTTCGGCACGATGCTTTCCGCTGTCATGCCCGGTACGGTATTGATTTCAAGAAAATGGGGAGTGTCGCCGATTATTATGAAATCGACCCTGACTATCCCCTTGCAGAGAAGGTAATCATACACCCTTGAGCTTAAAGTTTTTATCTTATCAGAAAGTTGCGCCGGGATCTCTGCAGGAGTTATCTCGTCGGACCTTCCGGGGGTGTATTTTGCTTCGAAATCGAAGAATTCATTCTTGCTGATTATCTCTGTCACAGGCAGAACCAGTTCTCTGCCGGAGGTCTTGACCACTCCGCAGGCTACCTCCCTGCCAGCCATAAACGACTCGATCATTACTTCTGCGCCCTCTGCGAATGCCGTCTCAATAGCCGGCAAAAGCTCCTCTTCACTTTTTACCTTGCTGACTCCGTAACTCGATCCGCTGGCGTTTGGCTTCACGAAACAAGGCAACCCTGTTTTGTCAAGGATATTCCTGACATCAGTTTCATCTCCCTTTTTTATTATCAGCGACTCAGCCATTGGTATCCCGTATTCCCTGAGGTATGATTTGCAGGCCTGCTTATTGAAGGTAAGGGCAGAGCAGAACGATCCGCAGCTTGTATAGGGAATGCCGAGCATATCGAAATAACCCTGAAGAAGACCATTCTCACCCGGTGTTCCATGGATGGCTATGAAAACGGCATCGAATCTTATTCTGTCTTCGTCGGTTCGCAGTGTAAAATCATTTTTGTCGATGTTGTGATAACGGCCGCGCGGATCCTCCCAGTACCAGTTGCTGCCACTGATTATGATTACGTATGTTATATACCTGGGCGACAGTATCTTGCTGACTTCTTCCGCACTCTTTACCGATATACCGTATTCTGAAGAATTGCCTCCAGCTGCTATTGCTATGGTTCTCATGCCGGCTATTTTTAAAAACATCCAAATTTAGTCATTTGTAATAATCTGATGTTTAAGTATCTTTGA
>CAYRQY010000307.1:0-2266 GCA_964426435.1 uncultured Rikenellaceae bacterium
TCTCGTCAAAGATTGGCGGGACCATTAAGCAGAAGGATTATTCGCATATCGACATTGGCATCGCAGCGGAGAACATATGTCTTCAGGCTGAGGCTGAGGGTCTCGGTTCATGCATGATAGGATGGTTCGACGAAAGCATGGTGAGGAAGATCCTCGGAATCCCGCCATCCAAAAGGGTTGAGATCATCATTACATTAGGCTACCCTGCAGGTGAAAAGAGAACCAAGAAGCGGAAGCCGAGAGAAATAACGGTGTCGTATAACAAATATTGAAAAGGTGCAGAGGTGCAGAGGTGCAGAGGTGCAGAGGCGAAAAGGCGTAACGGTGCAGAGGCGCAGAGGCGCAACGGCATTATGGTATGGCCCAGGGGCATTGGAAATCAATAGGGGCTATGCCCCTATTTAAAAACATCCCCCTGTTTAATTTTATGCCCCTGTTACACCAATTTTTTGAGGGCTTCCTTAATTCGTCGCGAGGCCTCCACCAGCAGGTCGTCGGATGTGGCATATGATATTCTTATGCAACCCGGAGCCCCGAAGGCGTCCCCTCCTACCACGGCAACCTGCGCCCTGTCAAGGAGAAAAAGGGCCAGATCATCGGAAGTATTGATAACTGTATCACCATCTCTTCTGCCCAGGTAATAACTGATATCAGGCATCACGTAAAATGCTCCCTGCGGCACCCTTATCTTAAGGCCTTCAATCTCACCGAGAAGACTGCAGATCAGGTCACGGCGGCGATGAAAGGCTTCCCTCATATTCTTTCTGTCATCAAATGGTCCCTCTATAGCGGCCAGGGCTGCCCGCTGGGCTATTGAGCTGACGCCTGAAGTGAACTGACCCTGAAGCTTATTACAGGCTTTCGCGATCCAGAGGGGAGCCCCAATGAAACCTATCCTCCAGCCTGTCATGGCATAGCTCTTGGAAACACCGTTAACCGTGATCACCCGGTCGTAGATGAAATCGAATGAAGCCATGCTTACATGCTCTCCGGTGAAGAGTATGTGCTCATAGATCTCATCGGAAATGACAAAGAGTCCCTGGTGCTTCTCAATAATCCGTGCAATTTTTTCCATCTCTTCACGGGTGTAGGCCATGCCGGTCGGATTCGATGGTGAATTGAAAATGATGAGCCGTGTTTTTTCAGTTATGGCACCCTCCAGCTGTTCAGGACTTATCTTGAAATCGTTCTCTAGCAGAGCATTGATAACCACAGGTTTTCCCCCCGCGAGAATCACCTGGTCGGGATAGCTTACCCAATAGGGTGCCAGCAGTATAACTTCATCGCCGGGATTCACTATTGACAGGATGACATTTATAAGGGAGTGTTTTCCTCCGGCAGATACGACTATCTGGTCGCACGAATAGTTCAGGCCATTTTCCTCCCTGAACTTTTTGGAGATGGCTTCCCTCAGGTCACCATAACCGGGCACCGGCGGATACTTTGTGAAATTAAGGTCTATTGCATGCTTCGCTGCTTCCTTGATATAATCAGGAGTGTTAAAGTCGGGCTCGCCCAGACTCAGGCTTATGATATCAAGGCCCTTCTCCCTGAGTTCCCTGCTCTTCTGAGCCATGGCCAGAGTCTGCGATACCGAAAGGGATTTGATCCTGTCAGACAGATATTCCATAATATATGATTGTTAATAATGTTTAGCCGGGAATCAAATATAAGGTAAAATGTAATACAAAAAATCCTTAAGTTTGTGTATTAATCGCACTGACAATGGAAACATTCCTCGAAATAATCAAGATAACCATACCTGCACTTATTGTCTTTCTCACGGCATGGCTGCTGCTCCGCAACCTTATGAGGAACGAGGAGGGCAGGCGCAGGCAGGAGCTTATTCTCCAGAACAGCCGCAATGTCGTTCCGATAAAGCTCCAGGCATATGAACGAATAATTCTTTTTCTCGAAAGGATCTCCCTTGAATCGCTCCTTTTAAGGGTAAGCACACCTGACATGACAGTATCGCAGCTTCAGTCAGCGATGCATACAACCATCCGCAGCGAGTTCGAGCACAATCTCTCCCAGCAGATCTATATGAGCCAGCAGGCCTGGGAGGTGGTAAGGAATGCAAGGTCAAATATGATCAGGATGATAAACAACGAGGCCGAAGGACTTCCTGCAGAGAGCCCTGCCATAAACCTTAGCAAAAAACTGCTTGAAAAAGTGATGGAGCTTGATTCGGAACCCACCCGTGCTGCCATCGATTTCATCAAGGCAGAAGTCGCGAGAATGATATAAACAGTTCCAAGTTCAAGGT
>CAYRQY010000308.1:0-2240 GCA_964426435.1 uncultured Rikenellaceae bacterium
AAGGTAAAGAGCGTAGGATGGTGTGCAGGCCAGGACAGTGCTTCCGAAATCGCACATCAGTTGTATCTGACGAAGTGTATTACCGCCTGAAACAGGTATTACGGAGGCACCTATCTTCTCACCTCCATAGTGCAGTCCCAGTCCGCCTGTAAAGAGTCCATATCCGTAAGCAACCTGGATAAAATCGTTCCTTCCTGCTCCGGCACACTTAAGGGTACGTGCCATAACCTCCGACCAGGTAGCGATATCGTGACGGGTATAACCTACAACGGTTGGCTTGCCTGTAGTCCCGGAAGATGCATGAACGCGCACTATTTCACTTGCAGGCACAGCAAAAAGACCAAAAGGATAATTATCGCGAAGATCCTGCTTGGTGGTAAAAGGCAGTCTGTGAAGATCGTCAGCGGATCTTATGCTTTCAGGCCCCAGTCCTGCCTCCTGCATCTTATGCCTGTAATAGGGAACATTGAAATAAAGCCTCTCAACAGTTTCTACAATCCTTTCATTCTGAACCCTTTTCAGATCATCACGATTCATGCATTCAAAATGTCTGTTCCAAATCTCCGCTGGCTGAATTCTATCCATTCCCCCTTCAGATCTTAAATAGTTCACTGGCATTAAGAAGCTCCATCTCGTGTTCCTTCAGGGCCCTTATTGCTTCATCATTATTGCTGCAACGGAGAATAATGACCGATTTATTGCCCCTGGAGAAGGCATAGGTGTATTCCACACTGATCTCGAGATCTGAAAGTATTTTAAGCACCCTTGCATATTGTTTCGCCTCATTGGGGGCAATTACGGAAATAACATCCGTTACGTTAACCGTAAACATTTTGTCTCTGAGAACTTTTTGTGCCCTGACGGGATCTGAAACTATCATTCTCAGTATACCAAATTCCGAGGTATCGGCTACGCTCAGTGCAGTGATCCTGATATCCTCGCCCCCGAGTACCTCAAGTACTTCAGTAAGGCGGCCCGACCTGTTTTCAATGAATACCGACAACTGTGGAATAACCATGATGGTTGTTTTATTGTTCTAAGCCAGCACGAACTTAACTAAAATTGTGTCAGATTTCAAAGGAAAAAACTCATATTACTTCTCAACCCTTATCCTGGCGTCCACTACAGTTATCCCTTCTGTATTGCCAATCAACGGATTAAGGTCCATCTCCTTTATCTCTGTCGCAAAACGAAGAAGGCTTGAAAGCCTGACAATTATTTCAGCAAACAGCTTTTCGTTTATCCCGGGCTTACCTCTTGTTCCCTTTATGATCCTGTAACTCTTTAAACTTCTGATCATCGATTCCGCTTCCCTGAAGGTTAAAGGAGCCAGTCCCGATGAAATATCCCCGAGCACTTCCACGAAAATACCGCCCAGTCCGCAGAGTATCACATGTCCGAACCGCGGCTCATACTTTGCACCGATAAAAAGCTCCGTTCCCGAGAGCATCTTCTGGACAAGCACCGCCTTAACCCCCTTTATCCTTTTCATCCTCGTAAATTCAGCTTCAAGATGCTTCTGTGACTTTATATTCAAAGTCACACCTCCCACATCGGATTTGTGAACAGGTCCGACAACCTTGAGGGCCAGAGGGTAACCCAGCCTGCGTGCTGCAGAAATCAGCTGCCTCCTGTTAGCTGCCATAATCTCTTTGACAACCGGGATATCAGCGGCTGTCAGAAGCTGCTGTATAGCGGCCGGCTCAATATAACCGGGAGAAAGAGAGTCGATAATCCTTCTGACCAGGGGCACATCAATATTGTCGAGAAATATCTTCTCCTCTGCAGGGTATGGAGTATTGGATATCCTGGTAAGTGCTCTCCCCAGAACTACCTCATCGGGAAAATTGATATGTCCCTTCTGAAGGAAATACTCGAGTTCTGCCCTGGAACTTGATACTGAGGGGAGAATCGGATAGAGGGGTTTATTACACTCGAGTATCTTCCTGTGAAGCAGGTCGTAGATCTGCATCATGTCGTTCAGCCCGTTGCTGCCGAAGATAACGCTCATACCATCTATTCCCGGCAGGTTCCGGTCGACATAATCAATGACGTTATTAAGCTGTTCCTCCGTTGCCGTGGCTATCATGTCGATCGGATTGGATGCAGAGGCTCCCGGGTTCATCATCGACAGCAGCCTGTCGTGATCCGCCCCTGTAATAAGAGGTATGTTAATGCCTCCCGAGGCCAGTGCGTCGGTAAGCATCACTGCCGGACCTCCGGCATGAGTAATAATTGCA
>CAYRQY010000309.1:0-2221 GCA_964426435.1 uncultured Rikenellaceae bacterium
ACCAAGCTGAAAATGAACCCCAGCCTGAAATATACCAGAAACATCGGAATCATGGCCCACATCGATGCCGGCAAGACCACTACGACAGAACGTGTTCTGTTCTACACCGGCCGGACTCACCGCATGGGGGAAGTGCATGATGGCAACGCACAGATGGACTGGATGGTTCAGGAGCAGGAGAGGGGTATCACAATAACATCGGCTGCAACAACAACATACTGGAAATACAGGGGAGAGGAGTTCAAGATCAATATTATCGATACACCGGGGCACGTTGATTTTACTGTTGAAGTTGAAAGATCACTGCGTGTCCTCGATGGTGCTATAGCTGTATTCTGCGCCGTTGGCGGCGTTGAGCCCCAATCGGAGACGGTATGGAGGCAGGCAAACAAATACGGTGTGCCGCGCATGGCCTTTGTTAACAAGATGGACCGTGCCGGTGCCGATTTCTACGGGGTTGTACACCAGATAGGGAAGAAACTGGGTGCCAACCCGGTTCCAATCCAGATCCCGATCGGCTCCCAGGAGGAGTTCAGGGGTGTGGTCGATCTTATCGCAATGAAAGCGGTGGTCTACTACGACAACGATCTTACCGGCTCAAAGTTTGAGGTTGAAGAAATACCGGAAACCCTGGCCGAAGAAGCACACGAGTGGAGAAGCAAACTTATTGATGCAGTTGCTGAGACCGACGACGTAATCCTGGCCGGGTATGTTGAAGACCATGATTCCGTAACTGCTGAGCAGATTGTCGCCGCACTGAGAAAAGCTACCATCAGCGGCCAGATCGTGCCTGTTATCTGCGGTGCCGCCTTTAAGAATAAAGGTATCCAGAGTCTCCTCGATGCTGTGGCTGCATTCCTGCCCTCCCCCGTCGACATCGGGGCAGTTAAGGGCATAGATCCCAGAAACGACAATGAGATAGTGCGCAATCCGGATGATAATGAACCACTTTCGGCCCTGGTCTTCAAGATAGCAACCGATCCGTATGTGGGACGGCTGGTTTTTCTCCGGATCTACTCCGGAGTACTCAATGGAGGAGATACCGTTCTGAACGTTCGTACAGGGAAAAGGGAAAGGATAAACCGCCTCTTTCAGATGCACGCCAACAAACAGACTCCGAGGGAATCTATTTCTGCAGGAGATATCTGTGCAGGCGTTGGCTTCAAGGATCTGAAGACAGGCGATACTCTCTGCGCCATACACAAACCCATTTTGCTCGAGTCGATGGATTTTCCGGAGCCGGTCATTGGAGTGGCTGTGGAGCCAAAGACCCAGGCTGATGTGGATAAGCTCTCCATTGCCCTGAGCAAGCTGTCTGAAGAGGATCCGACCTTCCAGGTAAAGGCTGATCCCGACAGCGGCCAGACCATAATAAACGGGATGGGAGAACTTCACCTGGAGATACTTATCGACCGTCTTAAAAGGGAATTCAGGGTTGAATGCAACCAGGGAGTCCCCCAGGTGGCATATAAAGAGGCTATAACAATCGAAGCCGAATTCCGTGAAGTATTCAAGAAACAGACCGGCGGCAGGGGCAAATACGCTGATATATCGTTCGCAATGATGCCGGCTGAAGACAACATAAGAGGACTCCAGTTCATCAACGATGTAAAGGGAGGAAATATCCCCAGGGAGTTTATCCCGGCAGTGGAGAAAGGCTTCAGGGAGGCAATGTCGAACGGTCCCCTTGCAGGATTTCCGCTGGAAAGCCTGAAAGTGGTGATAAAGGATGGGTCATACCACCCCGTAGACTCTGACAGCCTTGCTTTTGAGATAGCAGCCAAACAGGCCTTCAGGAAAAACTCCGGCAAATGCAATCCCATCCTTCTCGAACCAATAATGTCGACCGAAGTGGTGACACCCGAAGAGTATGTTGGTGATGTCATTGCAGACTTTAACAGGCGACGGGGCAGGGTTGAGGGGATGGAGACCAGGGCGGGTTCAAGGGTTATCCGGGCTAAGGTCCCCCTTGCAGAGAAATTCGGATATGTCACGGTACTCAGAACAATCACTTCGGGCAGGGCCACTTCAACAATGGAATTCTCACATTACGACGAGGTCCCTGCCGAGATATCAAAAAGGATAATTGAAATAACCAAAGGGAAAATTTTTTAATCAGGAAATATGAGTCAGAAAATTCGCATCAAACTGAAATCTTACGATCATAACCTGGTGGACAAGTCTGCCGAGAAGATCGTAAAAACGGTAAAATCAACCGGTG
>CAYRQY010000310.1:0-2209 GCA_964426435.1 uncultured Rikenellaceae bacterium
CGAGAACGGCTATCGGATCACTCCCGCAAGAAACGGCCAGTTCCAGAATTACAAGCATATCCTTCAGGCTGAGGAATTCAGTGTTAAGGACACTCCGATGCCTGACGGCAGCAGCGGCGACAGTACGGGTACGCTTGTGCGGAACTTCCTCGATTGTATCAAGTCCGGTCAAACACCCCTCTGCTCCATAGAGGATGGTCACAGGTCAACCAGTTTCGCTCACCTGGCAAATATTGCCCTGGAGGTCAAAGAGAGGCTGCAATGGGATCCGGACAACGAAAGGTTTACCAACAATGAAAATGCAAACAGGCTCCTCCATTATGAGTACCGGACTCCCTGGAAACTGTGAGTGATCATTCTCCTGTTCCCGAACCCATTATCATTATTATAGATGGATATCAGCAAACTTTTACCAGAAATAGAATGAAACAAAACAGAAGAGAATTTATCGGGACTGTCGCCTCTGCGGGACTTTTTTTGCCGTTTCAGTCATCATCATTGTCAATACCTCAGGGTAATGCGCAGGAGAAATTTCCGTTGAGATTGTTTTCAAAACCCATCGACAACTACGACTTCGGTTTTATGTGCGAGTGTGTCAAACGAAGCGGATTAGGAGGCTTTGACCTGACTGTAAGACCGGCAGGAAAAGTAGAGCCGGCAACGGTAGAAACAGATCTGCCGCCGCTTGTGGAAAGGGCCCGGAAATATAACCTGGCTCTCGATATGATCGTTACCGGCATCGTAAATGCCACTGATCCCCTTTCTGAGAGTGTACTAAAAACGGCTTCATCCCTTGGCGTAACTCATTACAGGCTGGGATACCTCGATTTTGACCTTAAAGCCGGTATCTGGCAGTCGCTTCAGAGATATAAGGAAGACCTGAAAGGCCTGGCTGACCTTAACCAGAAATACAGAATACACGGTGATTATCAGAACCATGCAGGAACCAGGGTGGGTTGCTCAGTGTGGGATCTGTTTGAGATGCTCCGCGACCATCCTCCGGAACATATTGGCTGTCAGTATGATGTCAGGCACGCTATGGTCGAGGGTGCCAATGCATGGATTATAGGCATGCGGCTTATTTCAGGATTAATTGGTTCCCTGGCGATAAAGGATTTTACATGGATGACAGTGGATGGAAGACCAAGAGCTGTAACAGTACCCATGGGAGAGGGGATGGTTAACTGGGATCTCTTCTTCAGAACTGTGAAGGAATTGAATATCTCCGGACCGATAACATTGCACGTCGAATACCCTCTGTTTGAAAAAGATGAGGAGAAACTCCCTCTCGGTCAGCAGCAGGAGATCATTGTAAGGAAGATTAAGAAAGACACGGATTACATTAAGAATTATCTTGAAAAGTATCAACTGATTTAAAATGCTAAAACATAACCGTAGAAGTTTTATCAGGAGAGGACTTATGACTGCTGGTGCAGCCATAGTGGCAAGCCCGCTCGACTGCCTGATAGCTGGATGTGCCCCGGTTGCTCCAAAAAACATCAGGATAAAAAGAGTCAGCTCGGATTTTGAAAGAGAACCTCTTATCCGTCCCTTCGGCTTTAAGGGGGGCTTTATGACGGAAATATGGCAGAGCGCTTCTTATCTTGAAAGCGACTCAGGATCTCATTCAATTGGTCTATGTACGCAAAGTGTACTCTGGTCCGATGCGAAAGTCTTTGAATCACATTCAGAAAGCGGCGGGAATGCACTGATGTATGCAATGACGGAAAGAGCCATGCAGATACTGAATGGCCAGGAATTCACTTCACCCGTTGGGCTTCTGGATTATCTTTATCCCGAAGTATATGAATACGGGAAAAAAATAACATCAAACCCTGACCTGAGAAAAACCTTTGCGCTCAATGCACTTGTAGGAGTCGATAATGCCTTATGGCTTCTTTATGCAAGGGAGAATGGCATATCCTCATTTGATGGGCTCATTCCTCCGGCATACAGGCCTGCTTTGTCATACAAACATAATAAGGTTGCCGGAATTCCCCTGATGGCTTACACAATCCCGGTCGCCGAGATAAAATCAGCGGTTGATGATGGATACTTTTTTATGAAGATCAAGATCGGACAGCCGGGAACCCAGAAAGAGATGCTGGAAAAAGATAAGGCAAGGCTTACCGAAATCCACAAAGCGATCGGGAATGTGCGTACTGAATACACTGCTGATGGCAGATTGCCTTATTACTTTGACGCGAAC
>CAYRQY010000311.1:0-2178 GCA_964426435.1 uncultured Rikenellaceae bacterium
CGTCTGATCATAGGGGTGAGGTCTTCAATATTCCTGCCTTTCCGGGACCTTGGACTCATTATAGTTGATGAGGAGCACGACAGCTCGTATAAGCAGCAGGACCCGGCCCCAAGATACAACGCCCGCGATACGGCAGTAATGCTTGCCGGACTGACAGGCGCCGGGTGCATCCTGGGATCCGCTACACCTTCCGTGGAGAGCTATCATAATGCAGCCACCGGCAAATACGGTCTGGTCAGATTAACTGAGAGATACGGAAAGATAAAGCTTCCGCATATTATACTCGCCGACACCAGAGAGGCATACCGCAAAAAGCTGATGGTATCGCACTTCACACCGCAGCTTATCGGGGCAATGGATGAAGCCCTCACAAGGAAGGAGCAGATAATGCTTTTTCAGAACAGAAGGGGATTCTCCCCCTATGTCGAATGCACTGAGTGCGGATGGAAGCCATCCTGTTTTCAGTGCGCCGTAAACCTTACCTGGCATAAAAGTACAACCAGGCTCATCTGCCATTACTGCGGACATACAGACTCACTGCCGTCTCACTGCGGGAACTGCGGCTCAACAAGCATTGCCACAAGGGGATTCGGCACTGAGAAGATTGAAGATGAAGTTAAGATTATCTTTCCTGATGCGGTTGTCGGAAGGATGGATTACGATACGACAAGGGGCAGGAACTCTTACACCAGGATAATCAAATCCTTTGAAGAAGGAAGGGTGGATATCCTGACCGGCACGCAGATGATATCAAAAGGTCTTGATTTTGAGAACCTTACGGTTGTTGGAATCCTGAACGCCGATAATATGCTCAATTACCCCGATTTCAGAGCTTATGAACGCAGCTTCCAGATGATGTCGCAGGTGAGCGGGAGAGCAGGGCGCCGGAAGAAGCAGGGTGTGGTAATAATACAGACCTCGGATCCTTCGAACAGGATAATAAGGATGCTCCTTCAGCACGATTATGCCACCATGTTCAGTAACCAGGCCGAGGAGCGCAAGGCCTTCAACTACCCTCCCTTCTGCAGGATGATCAAGATCAGCCTGAAGCACAGGGACCGGGGACTGGTTAACATGTACTCTGAACAGCTGGGACGAAACCTCAGGTCGTATTTCGGGAAAAGGGTACTTGGGCCCGAGTTTCCGGTTATATCAAGGATCCAGCTCTGGTATATTAAAACAATCCTGCTGAAGATAGAGAAAGGGCGGTCGACGGCAAAGGCCAGGCAATACGTGGCCGACGCGATAGCGACTCTTGAAAAGGAGAAGGGAGCCGGAGGCCTTAGGGTATCAGTGGATGTTGACCCGTATTAACCGGGAGCGGGGGCAGGGGAGAATGGGAGAGGGGGAGAGAACTGGCTGAAAGGGCAGCTGCTCAGTAGTTTTTTGAGGTCAACCACAATCCTGTAGGGCTGAAATGCCTGAAAAACCGTTTCAAGGGTTGTGTTTTGAGTGATATGCAAAGAGTCTGTAACATTCCTGCCGACAGATGCAAAATAATCCCTGAATTTGAATCCCGCTCCAATCACCTTATCGGAGAACTCCACCCACAGAGATGGTATTTCATAAGCATCTGCAACAATAATACCATGCAGCGAGCTGGAAATTATTCTCTCGCATGATAATATTTCATCGACCACCTTAAGAGGATTCTTGTTCTGAACATCAATTATTCTGATATCCGGGTGATCATGATGAATTTTTTTCACCCAGGGATCATGATGATACTTATAATGAGGGACTATACCGAGCCGAAACTTTTTTACCGACTGTCCGGGTTTGTATATCATTGGCAGAAGAAGAGCAGGATCGCCGTACACCTCCGGGCAATCGATCCCCTGCTTCAGCAACCTCTCTCTTGTTAATGGCCCTCTTACTGCGTAGATCTTTTTAGGGAGCTCCATGCAAACCGAATCAGCCGATATGAATCCGCTTCCCCAAACAATAGTCTCGTGGGTACATTTCTGCAAAATTGACCCGATGGAGAAAAAATGGCTGGCCCGGCCTGGTTTGCTTGTTGAAATCCTCTTCACAGGTTTTATGCTCAGCTCCCTGGCAATCACCAGATTCAGCATGTCACCGAAATTTTTCTTGTTAATATCATATGCCAGTCTGGTGAAAATCCCTTCCCGGGGAGTAAGTAAATGCTTAAGGAAATAAATCCACATTTTAAGTGTT
>CAYRQY010000312.1:0-2175 GCA_964426435.1 uncultured Rikenellaceae bacterium
ACTGCGCCTCTGAGCCTCTGCACCTCTGCGCCTCTGAGCCACTGCGCCTCTACGCCTCTGAGCCACTGCGCCTCTACGCCTCTGTGCCTTTATACCATTTTATACCTCTCCGATGCAGACTTGATGAACTTTGCATTCCTGAACCTCAGTGCCGACCAGGTTTCATCAACCGCCACATTCCGGACAGCAAAGAAACCAGCGTCGTTAAGTGACTTCCATCCATTGTCCCGGTTCAGTTCGGAAGAGTTCCTGCCTGGCCTTTTTTTGGGGTAGCAGAACCATAAAACACCGTCAGTTGTCAGGTTATGGAGGATTAGGGGAGTAAATTGTTTTACTTCGCCGATCTTTCTCACAAAGGCAATCGTGAAGCTGTAAGGGTAACGCTGATCGATATCTGCATCAATCTGCACCTCGGGCAGCTCCTGCGACAGGGAGTTAAAAAAAACCTCTTCTGCGTTCATGACGGCGATTCTCTTTTGCTCCTTGTAATTTAACTTCTTCAGAAGGCTGGTCATCTCTTTTAAGGTATAAGAGTGCTAAAAGTAATAAAAATCATTCAATCTGATGCCGGGAATCAGGACAGGGTTACGAACCGGATAAACGTTTTATAATTTACCCTTTCCTGAATACTGAAAATTTTATATAACTTTGTATCATCAAATATGGGGTGCCTTAATACTACGGGCTGAGATCAAACCCTTGGACCTGATCCGGATAATGCCGGCGGAGGGAAGAAAGAGAAATCTTTATTCAGCATAATTCAGAGCATCTCATTTTCGAGGTTTAATTTTTTGAATATGAGAAAATTCGTATTTCTTCCAGTTGTAATGGCTCTGATAATGCTGCAGCACGTATCAGCCATTCAGGATAGATTCGCAGTCGGGGGCAGGGTAACAGATCCTGATGGCAATCCGCTGCCGGGTGCTTCAGTAACGGTGTCAGGGACATTTCTCGGGGCAGTTGCCGGAGCTGACGGCACTTACGTTATTAACGGCCTGAGGGATGGCACCTATACTCTGCGTTTTTCATTCGTTGGTTACCGAAGCCAGGTTAAAGAGGTGATAATCAAGGGTGAATCAACTTTTGACGCGGTTCTTGAGCCGGATGCATTAATGACCGGTGAGGTTATTATCAACGCCATCCGTGCCGGAAGCAGGACTCCTGTCACCTTCACGGATATCAAAACTGATGATCTGAGGAAAATGAACAGCGGCCGGGATATTCCCTACCTGCTTGCCCTGACTCCTTCACTTGTGGAGACTTCGGAAGCGGGCAACGGCATCGGATACACTGCAATGCGCATCAGAGGCACTGAGGGTAACCGCATTAACGTAACGATCGACGGAATACCTCTTAACGATCCGGAATCGCAGCAGGTATTCTGGGTTGACCTTCCCGACCTGGCTTCGTCGGTGGACAACATACAGATACAGCGAGGCGTGGGAACATCAGCGAATGGAGCGGCAGCATTTGGGGCTTCGGTCAATATACAGACTAAAGAACCTGAAGATGAACCCTTTGCAGAGACAGATCTCTCATTTGGATCGTTCAATACGATGAAAACCATGATATCTGCCGGAACCGGACTATTGAAGGAGAGGTTTGCACTGCAGATGCGATATTCTTCCCTTAAAAGCGACGGTTATATCGAGCGCACAGGGTCCGACCACAGGTCTGCTTTCATAACCGCCCATTACAGAACCGCACGATCGGGCCTTAGGGCCAATATTATACTGGGGGAGGAAAAGACGGGCATAGGATGGTGGGGAGTGCCCGGCGAGATGCTGGAAACTGACAGACGCTATAATCCTGCGGGAGAATACACCGACGAGGAGGGCAGGACAAGATATTACGAAAACGAAACAGATAATTATACCCAGAATCATTACCATCTTATATACAATCTTAAAGTAACCGGGGATATTTCATTTCAATCCGCCCTTCATTACACTAAAGGTAAAGGCTATTACGAGGAGTACAGGGAGAACAGATTATTTGCAGATTACGGATTGATGCCTGTTAAACTTGATGATTACACTATTGAAAGAACAGACCTGGTAAGGAGAAAATGGATGTCGAACGATTTTTACGGTGCAGTATGGTCTGTAAGCTACAGGAAGCCGCGTTTTGAAGCTGTTGCCGGAGGTGGCGCCAGCCTTTATTCGGGCGATCATT
>CAYRQY010000313.1:0-2129 GCA_964426435.1 uncultured Rikenellaceae bacterium
TTTCTGTAGCGCATAGGAAAAGGGCGGGGAGCAGGGGGCAGCGCGATAAGAAATAAGCGAAAGATGATATGCATAAACCAATCTCAGAAACGGAGTTTATTTCAGGTCTTCTTAGAGATTGTCGGCTGGCAGTTCTTGCGACAGAGGGCAATGGACAGCCGCATGCGAGTCTGATAGCGATCACGCCGGTTGATGGTTTCCGGCAGATAATCTTTGCAACCTACAGGAATACAAGAAAGTTTCAAAACCTGGAACATAACGGCAAGGCAGCTGTTCTCATTCAGGCCGAAGATAAGGATAGTTCAGGCCGGACCAGTATAGTCGCACTTACCGCATATGGCCATGCTGCTGAGGTTGGGATCTCAGAGCAGGAAGATGTTGTGCGTGACCATATCGGGAGGCACCCTGATCTGGCAAACCTGATGCGGTCAGTGGATTTTGCCCTTTTTAGAATTCATGTGGATGCATATCAGATTGTTCGCGGAATTGATGATGTTACCTGGTTGAACGTAGAAGATGCCGGGTAGTGGCGGAGAATAAACTGGCCCGGTCTGGATAACATATAAGTCACTGCTATCTGAAAAAAGTGTAACTTTGAACAGATCAAAATACTGATATCAGGGAAAGTGGAATATCCCTTTTATCGAATAAACTCGCTGCAATATGAAAAAGATTATTTTAAGGAGGATCCATCACCGTGGTGCATGGCGTATTGGAATTTACTTTGATTATGATGAAGCTCTTAAGGAGCTCGTGAAGCAGATTCCCGGATCAGTTTTCAGCATTACCAACAGATGTTTTTATGTAGATGATTCGGAGGAGAATCTGAGGTACATTTTAAAAGTACTTAAAGATTCTGCCTATGTGGATATTTCTTCCCTTCTTGTAAAGGAGGAAGCTTTCACGGCAGAAATAGTTCCTGCTGAAAAACCAGAGGATCATGCGATGAATAAATTTACTCAGCAGGATGTTCCAGGTTCAAAATCATCAAGACCCATTAAAAGCCGTGATGAGTTACTTCCCCGGGTAGTTGTAGCAGGGGAAAGTCTTGTTTCAGTGCCAGAAAAATCGGATAGTACGGTAAGCCGTTCCGGGAATTTCGATCCGGTTGAATTCAGGATCAGTGAACGGGAGGGTTTGCTGGTGGTAAGATTTACCAGGAGGTATGATCCGGGGTGGATTGATGAGTTAAGGACGTATGGTCAACTTAGATACGACAAAATACGCAGGGAATGGTTATTGCCATGGGCGAAGATAACAGTTGATTCGCTTGCCGACTACTTTGCTGCAAAGAATATAAAGGTAAATGTAACCAGGCATGTAGTTGATCCCCGGCTGGCTACGGAACGTAAGAACATTGGTGATGAAATCAGGGGCAGAGTTCTTGGCGGGTCAGCACTTGAAGGGCTTGAAGCGATGGCGATTTATCTTGATGAGAATCGTTACAGCGGGAAGACTCGTGAGTCTTACATGGCGATGCTTGAATTTTTCTTTCGTTATTTCAGTCCGAGGGATCCTTTGGAGATCACGGAAGACCATATATCAAGGTTTATATACGATTACATCATTAAACTTGGCTATTCTCCGGCGTATCAGAACCAGATGGTATCGGCCATAAAGATTTTTTATTCAATTACAGGCAGGGGCAGGGTGAGGCCAGACTTTCTCGAAAGGCCCAGGAGAAGGAGGGCGTTACCCAAGGTATTATCGAAGGAAGAGGTCAGTCTTATACTTAATTCCGGACGGAACATAAAGCACAAGCTGATCTTATGGCTGATCTATTCATGTGGCTTAAGGCGGTCGGAGGTGATCAATATAAAGGTAAGTGATCTTGACAGGGAGAGGAACATTATTCTCATAAGGCAGGGGAAGGGAGGGGTTGACAGGATAGTACCTGTGTCGCAGAAGGTATGGGAAAAGACTGACGAGTATATCAGGAGTTACGCACCGCGGGCGTATTTATTTGAAGGTCAGGCTGGCAGGAGGTATTCAGCGGAGAGTGTATACAGGCTATTCAAGGATGCCATGGAGCGTGCCGGGATAAAGAAGGATGTGGGAGTTCACTGTCTGAGGCACAGTTACGCCACACATCTTCATGAGAGTGGATTGGATATCAGGTACATACAGGA
>CAYRQY010000314.1:0-2025 GCA_964426435.1 uncultured Rikenellaceae bacterium
AATATGATCGGCTTCAGCTGCACTTTCGATGGTTACCTGTCTGAGTGTTCTTGTTTCCGGGTTCATGGTTGTTTCCCAGAGCTGTTCGGCATTCATCTCTCCGAGACCCTTATATCTCTGGATGCTTACTGACGAATCTTTTCCCTGTCCCATCTCTGCCACAGCCGATTCGCGTTCTTCCTCCGACCAGCAATATTTCTCCGCTTTACCTTTCCTGACAAGGTACAGCGGAGGAGTGGCTATAAAGATATTTCCTCCCCTGATGAGGTCCTGCATATACCTGAAGAAGAAAGTCATTATCAGTGTAGTAATATGTGATCCGTCAACATCTGCGTCGGTCATGATAATGATCTTATGATATCGCAGTCCGCTTATATTAAGGGCCTTGCTGTCTTCTTCGGTTCCGATGTTCACACCAAGGGCAGTGAAGATATTCTTAATCTCTTCGCTCTCGTATATCCTGTGGTGCATAGCCTTTTCCACGTTCAGTATTTTACCCCTCAGGGGCAGAATAGCCTGAAAGCGTCTGTCGCGTCCCTGCTTTGCCGTTCCTCCTGCTGAGTCGCCCTCGACAAGGTAGATCTCGCATTTTGATGGATCCCTGTCTGCACAGTCAGCCAGTTTACCGGGTAGTCCGGATCCGGAAAATTCATTCTTGCGCTGCACAAGCTCCCTGGCTTTGCGTGCTGCATGCCGGGCCGTTGCAGCCAGGATAACCTTCTGCACTATCACCCTGGCATCCTTCGGATTCTCTTCGAGGTAATTGGCAAGCATGGTGCTTACAGCCTGATCGACAGCACCCATCACATCGCTGTTTCCCAGTTTTGTTTTGGTCTGGCCTTCAAACTGGGGTTCTGCGACCTTCACTGAGATGATGGCAGTAAGTCCTTCGCGGAAGTCATCACCGCTGATATCAAACTTCAGTTTGTTGGTAGCGCCTGAGTCTTCCGCATATTTCTTGAGCGTACGCGTGAGGCCCCGCCTGAATCCTGCCAGGTGAGTACCTCCTTCAATAGTATTGATGTTATTGACATAGGAGTGCACATTCTCTGAGAAGGAGCTGTTATACTGAAGGGCAATCTCAACCGGGACATCTGTCTTGTCGTATGAGATATGGATCGGTGCATCAATGATCCTTTCCCTGTTGGCATCGAGGTAATCGACGAATTCCTTCAGGCCGAGACTTGAGATAAACTCCTGGTAACGGGGCTTTCCGCCGTTGCCATTCTCAACAAGTTCCCTGAGATCCTTTATTGTCAGCAGAATGCCCTTGTTCAGAAATGATAGTTCCCTGAGGCGGGCGGCAAGTATCTCAAAGTTGTATTCGGTTGTCTGGAATATTGTCGGATCTGGTCTGAATGTTATAACAGTTCCTGACTTATCTGTCACCCCTATTTCAACTACCTGGGTAACCGGTTTGCCTCTCTCGTAAAGCTGCCGGAAGATTTTTCCCTGACGCATAACCACTGCTTCGAGACGCTCCGAAAGGGCATTGACACACGATACTCCCACTCCGTGAAGTCCTCCCGATACCTTGTATGAATCCTTGTCGAACTTACCCCCTGCATGGAGCACCGTCATAACAACCTCGAGAGCTGATTTCTTCTCTTTCTCATGCATTCCGACAGGTATACCCCTGCCGTCGTCTGTCACCGTTACTGAACCATCTTCGTTGATAACAAGATCTATCCGGGAACAGAAGCCGACGAGGGCTTCATCGATTGAATTATCAACAACCTCATATACAAGATGATGCAACCCTTTTACTCCTGTATCCCCAATATACATTGCAGGCCTTTTCCTGACCGCTTCCAGACCTTCGAGCACCTGGATCCTCTCCGCAGAATACTCATTACTGTCCTGCAATCTTTTTTCATTCTCACTCATTCCAAAATACTTTTTTTTATGCTTAACGACAGAAAACCTGTCTTCTGTTTCAGATATTTACAAACTGATTTAGTAATTCATAATTCCCGGCACAAATATACTGATAATAAATGACTTCTGTTCCGGCTCGAAGAGAAA
>CAYRQY010000315.1:0-1979 GCA_964426435.1 uncultured Rikenellaceae bacterium
TCTCCCTGTTGTCAAGCTGAAGGGTTTTTTCCCACTGAAACACTTCGGCTATCATCTGCTCGCTCATGCTCTGAAACTCGCTTGCCCGCCGCCTGACCCATTCCAGGAACTCATTCTGCTTGATATATACAGCTTTCGGATCAGTGGCGGGACCCTCTCCCTCTCCCCTGCTTATTATTTTCATCTCGCCGGGTTTATCGGCGGAAGCCACGATAAAGGAGACTGAATCAGATGAAATGATGGTATCGGGAGTCATAATCTGCGAAGAGTAGCTCTCGATACTGATATAGCCAGACACATCACCCTGGGCTTTACTCCTCAATGGTAACAGATCGGTAAGCATGAACTCGTTGAAAAAATTGATCTTCCTCGACGATTCTATTGCTTCCGCGGCACTGTTAAGACTTGCTATCACGGCATTGCTGAAATTTTCGTTCCTGATGTCCACAGCACTCCTGATCCAGACCGTCTGAACCCAGATGATACCGGTAAGAGACACCATCATCATTATTATCAGGCCGATAAACTTCTTCCTGTTCATGCCGCAAAAATAATTTATTACATGTTCAGCCGATCGGTTTTTAACTTTTCGTTAACTCTTATTAACCTGAATTTAACTGAATCAGGATACCTCCGGGTTATTCCTGAAAAGGTTCCATGATGCATTGTCGGGGAAAGGGGCAGTAATAATCATTTTTGTCTGCCTGACGGGATGCATAAACTCAAGCCTTCTGGCAAAAAGAGCTATTGAACCATCTTCCTCTGATCTCGGATAGCCATACTTGAGATCTCCTTTTACAGGACATCCTATTCTTGCCAGTTGCGCCCTAATCTGATGATGTCTGCCTGAATGGAGTTCGATCTCAAGAAGATAGAATCTCTCAGACCTTCCGGTTATCCTGTAAGTCAGGCTGGCTTTTCTTGAGCCCTTCACTTCGCTGTCGTGTGCGTAACTTTTGTTTTGCTCCTCGTTCTTCCTGAGGTAATGCACTATTGTTTCATTATCGTTTGGTGGTCTTTCCCTCACGACAGCAAGGTATATTTTCCTGACTTCCCTCTTTTGGAACAGCTCATTGAGCCTCCTGAGCGCTTTTGATGTGCGTGCGTAGAGTATCACTCCGCCCACAGGTCTGTCGAGCCTGTGAACAACTCCGAGGAATACTTCGCCTGGTTTTTGATATTTCCTTGATATGTAGTCTTTTACCCTGGCATCGAGTGAAATATCCCCGCTTCTGTCGCCCTGGGCAAGATCTGAAGGTCTTTTATTGACGGCAATGAGGTGATTATCCTCGTACAGAACCTCAATCATCAGGTAAATGTTAATACTGCTCCTTTTCGTTCGGGAACTCTCCTGATCTCACATCATTTATATAATTCTGCACCGCACCCTTTATCTCTGCATAAAGATTATGATATCTCCTGAGGAACCTGGGTGAGAATTCCTGTGTTATCCCGAGCATATCGTGGAGCACGAGCACCTGTCCGTCAGTTTTATTTCCTGCCCCGATCCCTATTACGGGGATCTTTACCGAAGTGGTTACCTCTTCGGCCAGTCTGGCCGGTATCTTTTCGAGCACAATTGCGAAGCAGCCCGTCTTCTCCAGGAGCCTGGCATCTTCGAGAAGGCGGCGGGCTTCCTCCTCTTCCCTGGCCCTTACAACATATGTCCCGAACTGATGGATCGACTGGGGAGTCAGCCCCAGGTGCCCCATAACAGGTATACCGGCAGACAGTATACGTTCAATTGATTCCATAATCTGGCGCCCGCCCTCAAGCTTGACGGCATGCGCTCCTGTCTCCTTCATTATCCTGATGGCTGAACCAAGAGCTTCCTTTGAGTTGCCCTGGTATGTTCCGAACGGAAGGTCCACTACCACCAGTGCTCTCCTCACTGCTCTTACCACAGAGGCAGCATGATAGATCATGTTATCGAGCGTGATTGGCAATGTGGTGTCGTATCCGGCCATCACATTCGAAGC
>CAYRQY010000316.1:0-1946 GCA_964426435.1 uncultured Rikenellaceae bacterium
ACCCTGTTTGATTGCTTCTTCGATGACCACCGGATCGGACCACGGATCTGCGCTTATCTCCATGCCTCTTCTTTTTATCTCTTCAAGGAGTACTCCTGCTTCTGATTTCAACTCGTTCTTTCTTCTGATAACCGTTTCATTATCTGTGAGATCAGGCATTCCGTAAAGAGTATTATGGAGCACCCCGTGTATGATATTGCAGCTTTGTATAAGCTCATCAGCATAGATCGCATGGTCGGCTTCGCTGAATCCAACCACATGAAGAATATGAGGTTTCAGGGCAAGACTCACAACCGCTGAAGCCGCGAGCTGGCCCATGGCGAATGAGGGATCGGCTGAAAAATGTGCCAGTCCGGCCCTTACCTCGCGGAATACGGTGAATGAATCATCAACAAGCTCCATGATCAATTCATTCTTGGCTATCATCTTCGCTATATCCATCTCGGCTGATGTTCCGGGAGGATTATTGAACATGTATTGCGATACATAATTCCTGACTCCCATCTTTTTGGCATTGTAGGCTGCCAGAAAGGCCATTGTCACAGCGAGCGAATCGTGTGCATTCCTGAGGCTCCACTGATGCGATTCATTTACCTCAACCGGGATGCCTTTTGCAGCGTACCAGTGCATCACTTCCTTGTTTTCCCTGATAGCCTCATTAATAGCACGTGTCGATCTGCCGTCTATCACACTGTACCAGCAGAGCGGAATGGCAGCCCAGGCGTTATTGATGGTCTTTACGCTCATCTCCGCCCACCTAAGCAGGTCGCGCGTACCTGCATAGCAGCGTACCAGAGGATAATTGCCCCTGCGGGTGCTCCTGTAAATTGCTTCAAGGTCTTCAGGTTTCCTGACAGGCACACCTCCGGCTCCATCCTGGGTTCTGTCCATTTTTTCAGGATCAAAGAAAAACTCCTGCGCATTCTGGTCAGGACCGATTGAAAGGACATCAAGAACACCTGCTTCTGCAATCCTTTCAACTCCGGTTACAGTTTCCTCAAGAGTCGGCCTGCCGAAATGATGCCTGATAAGCGGATAAGGGTATTTCTGGTTGATTCTTCCAACAAGTGTATGTTCGAATGATTTCTCGGTTATTTCTCCTTTACCGCCTCTCAGATAAGCTTTTACTGCCTCTGCTGGTTCCTTTCCGTCGAAGACTCTCTCAAACAGACCCGATTCTTGAGCCGCCGCAGCAACCGGCGGAGTGCCACCGAATACTAACCGGGGATTATGTATGCCTGCCAGAGCTATTTCCTGTTTCAGTTCTGAAAACAGTTCGGCGGCAGTTTCCGGCGTCAGTCGGTAGCTAATCGCAGTGATATCGGGATTCTGATCAAGCATCAGCCGTACGATCCTTTTGACCGGCACTGCCGGCCCATATGATATAGTTTTATATCCCTCGGCTTCAGCCAGTTTAAGGAACTGATGCAAACCGCCTACATGTACGCAACTACCTATCGCAGCACCAATTATGCTTTTCATGTGGATGTGTTTTTGGTTTCGCCTATTGCAATGAGTCTGATATCCCTGAGATTCATTCCTGCAATGCCAAGGCTTTCGACAGTCCTTCCCGTTGACCAGTAGTCGATTGAATTTATTTCACACCCCAGCCTGATTACTGAATCAATTGTAGGTGTTTCCACATTAAACATTTTCCCGATCGAAGCAATTGGCACCAGGCTGCATGGTATATCTTCATCAAGGTATCTCATTTTCAGTGTTCTGGGAGCCAGGATACCCCTGTACCCGCTGTTCTTCCTCATTGCGTGGTAAAGTGTCTGTCCTGTTGCACTGTATGCCATGTAGAGCCACTGCTTGGCTGTAATTGCCCTTATGCCGAGAGCCTCGGCTACGGTCACCCTCTCTTCATCGATCTTTTCAAGTATCTTGCCGACAGATGGAGTTACTCCTTCGTGATAGAACTGAAAATCAACATCATGCTCTAT
>CAYRQY010000317.1:0-1889 GCA_964426435.1 uncultured Rikenellaceae bacterium
TTTACAACCATAGGGGTAAAAAACTGAGGGAGAAGGTCGAATCATACTTTAAGACAGGACTGATCTCGTCAGTACTCTTTTCAAATCCGAACAATCCTTCGTGGATATGCCTTACGGAAGAAGAACTTGCCATTATCGGTGAACTTTGCACGGAATATGATGTTATTGCAGTTGAAGACCTCGCGTATTTCGGAATGGATTTCAGAAAAGATTATTCTGTCCCCGGAAGGCCGCCTTATCAGCCTTCAATAGGTAATTACACCGACGACTATGTGATGCTTGTATCAAGCTCCAAGATATTCAGTTATGCAGGTCAGAGGATAGGCATAATGGCTATTTCCGATCATCTTTTTGACAGGCCGTTTCCCGATCTTCTGAGATATTACTCAACCGAAAAGTTCGGACATTCGGCTGTATTCGGAGCATTGTACGGATTGTCGGCAGGTGTGTCACATTCCGCACAGTACGGACTTGCTTCGCTGCTAAAAGCAGTGAACGACGGAGAGTACAATTACAGGGATGATGTGATTGTTTACGGAGAGAAGGCCCGGATAATGAAAAGACTCTTTACACAGAACGGCTTCAGGATCGTCTACGACCACGATCTTGATGAGCCGCTGGCTGACGGATTCTACTTTACGATATCATATCCGGGTATGACGGGCAATGAGCTGATAGAGAAGCTGTTGAGATATGGCATAAGCGCCATATCACTCGACGCCACGGGAAGTGAAAGGCAGGAGGGCCTCAGGGCATGTGTTTCGCTGATACCTCAGAATCAGTTTGCAGACCTTGAATTCCGGCTGAAACGTTTCAGCGAAGATAACCGGGTTAATAAAGACTAAAAAAAGCAAAATGGCAAAAGTAAAAGGAAGTATTGTAGTGAACATAGAAAGGTGCAAGGGTTGTGAGATCTGCGTGGTGTCATGCCCGACAGGCACTATTGCTATGGCGAAGGAGGTTAACAGCAAGGGTTACAATTATGCCTGGCCGGCGAATCCTGACCTTTGCATCGGGTGCGCCAACTGTGCCATAGTGTGTCCTGATGGTGTGATAACTGTTTATAAAACAAAAATATAGATCTGCGATGGAAAGAGAGCTGAGATTAATGAAGGGCAACGAAGCTGTTGCAGAAGCTGCAATACGCGCAGGAGCCGACGGTTACTTCGGGTACCCAATTACACCGCAGAGTGAGATACTTGAATATCTTATGGCAGCCAAACCATGGGAGACCACGGGCATGGTAGTCCTCCAGGCAGAGAGCGAGATTGCCGCAATAAACATGGTATACGGCGGTGCTGCATGCGGAAAGAGAGTGATGACGTCATCCTCCTCGCCCGGGATAAGCCTGAAACAGGAGGGGATCACCTATATCGCCGGGGCTGAGCTCCCATGCCTAATAGTTAATGTTGTAAGAGGCGGACCTGGGCTGGGGACAATCCAGCCGGCCCAGTCAGACTATTTCCAGGCTGTAAAGGGAGGAGGACATGGGGATTATCATCTTATCGTTCTCGCTCCGGCATCGGTACAGGAGATGGCCGATTTTGTCGGACTCGGGTTTGATCTTGCCTTCAAATACAGAAATCCTGTAATGATACTGTCTGACGGAGCAATAGGACAGATGATGGAGAAAGTCTATCTGGACCCGGGTAAGGAAAGATCGGAGGAGATCCTTCCATGGGCTACCACAGGCAAACCCTCCACCCGGGAAAGGAACATCATTACATCGCTCGACCTCGATCCCAAAGCCCAGGAAGTATTCAACCAGAAGCTGGTTGCCAAGTATGACGAGATAAAGGAGAAGGAGGTTCGTTACGAGGAGTTTCAGTGTGATGATGCTGATTATCTTCTCGTTGCTTACGGTACCAGTGCCAGGGTATGCCAGAAGT
>CAYRQY010000318.1:0-1799 GCA_964426435.1 uncultured Rikenellaceae bacterium
ACCACGAAGTACAAGATTGATGAACCCGGTGTTGATGATGAGGTTGATACCATGCTTTACGAAGGGCTGAAGCCAATTATAGGAGATAATGTATCGAGGGACCGCTTCCTTTCGGTTTACAGGCAGCAGTCGGAGACGATCGGGCCCGCAGTAGCCACCGACATCAAGATAAAGGCAGTCTATTCGGTAGCCATAGCCCTTCTTATCATATTCCTCTATATCTTTATGAGGTTCCGGAACTGGCAGTATGGCTTCGGAGCCATAGCCACCCTGATTCACGATACTCTTTTTGTAATAGGTATCTACTCGCTTCTCTGGGGTGTGCTGCCCTTCTCGCTCGAGATTGACCAGGCATTTATAGCGGCAATACTAACCGTTATAGGTTACTCCGTCAACGACACTGTTATCGTGTTCGACAGGGTCAGGGAATATCTTCCGCTATACCGGAAGCGGCCACTAAAGGAGGTGCTAAACATGGCACTGAATGCCACCCTTAGCCGAACCATAAATACATCCCTGACAACCCTTCTGACCGTTACGGCGATATTTATCTTCGGAGGAGCAGTAATACGCGGATTTATTTTTGCTCTGATGATAGGGATCATTGTCGGTACCTATTCCTCCATCTTTGTTTCAACAATGCTTGTGTATGATACATCGAGAAAGAGGGGTATCAAGATAGACAGCAAAACAAAGATGCAGGAGTAAACTCGATTAAGCCGTACGTGGAACAGGTTCTGCACTGCCGTGACTTGGGGATCATCTCCTTTTTTACCTGCATATCCGGTGTTAATTAGATAATAGTGAAACTTTTTCTAACTTTGCATTGAATCCTTGTTTGGGTTTAAACAGATTTCATAATGAGCGGACAGGAAATTTTCATAATTATTGTGGTCGTCCTTCTGCTGTTTGGAGCAGATAAGCTTCCTGACCTGGCGAAGGGGCTGGGTAAGGGCATGCGCGATTTCAGAAAGGCTACCGACGACATCAAGAGGGAATTTGAGGAGAGCACCAGGGAAATAAGGAACGAACTGAATGAGGTTACAAGCTCCCTTTCAAAGGAAGTGACCGAGATCTCAAATAATATCCAGAAGGATGTCGACGAGGTGGCCGACAACATTCAGAAGGAAGTGAATGACATTTCTTCAGAAATTGAAAAAGACGCCAACGAGATTTCAGATAACCTGCAGAAGGAAGTCAGCGAAGTTTCTGATGAAGTGCAGAAGGAGATGAAGGAGGTATCTGAAGAAGTAAAAAAGGATACTGATGAGATAAAGGAGAATATCGGAAGGAATATTAACGAACCTGACGATAATTACTACCAGTACGACTGAGTGATTCTTTGCCACAGGAGTTCTTGCATCTTTCCTGCGTTCAGGATTAACAATGTCAATCCCTGACAAATAGATATGATAAGTACAGAAGGTATTACAAAGGCATACGGCGATCTGAAGGTTCTCAAAGGGATTGATATTGTAATAAACGAAAGGGAGGTTGTGGCAATTGTCGGTGCCAGCGGCGCCGGGAAAACAACACTCCTGCAGATAATCGGAACTCTCGACAGGCCCGACCAGGGAACAATCCGGTATAACGACACTGATGTCAGCAGGCTTAAAGGCAAATCTCTCGCTTCTTTCCGTAACAGCAACATTGGATTCGTTTTTCAGTTCCATCAGCTGCTTCCCGAATTCACAGCCCTCGAGAATGTGTGCATACCGGCATATATTGCAGGGAAAAGCAAAGGTGAAGCCGAACAGAAAGCTTCCGAACTGCTTGGATTCCTTAATCTTACTGACCGG
>CAYRQY010000319.1:0-1779 GCA_964426435.1 uncultured Rikenellaceae bacterium
CTTGTTTGTGTTGGAATAACATGTGGGTTTCATGATAGGATGTCTTTATGGATTACCTGTCTGCAATGAGAGTGTTCAGCATATTTGCCTCGACTGACAGCAGGCTGTTTTTCAGGACCTCAAGCGAGTGCAGTCCCGACATAAGTGAAGGGCTGGCATTTTCTGAAAAATCGGATGGCAGAATTCCTGACGGGTCAGGGATGCTGAATTTTTCTCCGCCATGCAATCCTGTGACAATACCGGAAATTAAATTCCTGTAGTCAAGGATAGCTTTGTCAAGCTCCATGCGGGCAGGTGATCCCGGCTTAAGGAAACTGATCACCGGTCCCGTATCGTAAGGCATTGAAATAAGCCCGTACTGAATATCTGTACCCTTGTCGCCCCTGAAAAGCTGATCCGTGGCGGCAGCGGGGGCACCGGCTGAGCCCTGGGCCTCTCTGACCATCTTTACCTGGATTGACTCAACAAGGGTAATGAGGTTGTTTGTTGCTGAATGCAGTTCTTCAATCTGCTGATTGTTAAGAGAGTCAGTGTAACTGGCAACCATCTGCCTGTTGTTGTTGAGTAAATGCCTGGTTAGCACCTTTTGCTGTTCCTGTTGCTGATAGAACCCTTCTTCGTACGAATACTGAAGATTCAGGTTCAGCAGCGTAGCAGGGATCATTACCGCCAGTGAGCCGACAGCAATGTAAAGGTATGCGGAACTGATATGTTTTTCATCTTTCCATGTGATCCATGTATACCAGGGTAATGCAACGATGAAGATCAAGGGGACACCCGCCGCCATAAGGAGCGATGCCAGCGGCCAGTGCATCATTTTAAAGAATAACCCGGCGGAAAGGAATATTAATCCCAGGGCACCGATCACATAAACAGGTCTTTTCTGTTTGTTCTCCTCGTATCTGAACCTGTTCATCAGCAGGGAAGGTACAAGGAAGAATATGGCAAAAAAGGCTGCCAGGGTCTGTATGAGTCCTGCTGCCGGCCAGTGCTGTACCTTGAACAGTGTACCCAGTATAAAGAAACCTCCTGCAAGGAATGCAGAAACAAACAGTATGAGCCTGTTACCGCTGCGTGTCTCCTTCCAGAGAACCCCGAGGGCCGAAGGCATGAATACAAATGCCAGAATCAGGGCGCCGAGTGTGAGCAGGATGCCTGCCGTCGGCCAGTGCTGTATTTTGAACAGCGCTGCAAAACCTAAAAGAATTGTTCCGGCTATACCGGAAATTTTCATTGTGTTTTTCATATTCCTGTATTTAGTGTCAGTTGCATAAAGTGTCTCTTCCTGGATCTCCTTCAGCCGCCTCGGGCCCATTTTCTGCCTTACTTTCCTGTATGCCTCCAAAAATGTGAGACCGCTCTCCATTTCAGATTCGATATCGCAGCAGAGATGATCGATAAGCTCATCGGCAAGATGGGAGAATACAATCTCCTGCCTCCTGACGTCGCGGGTGATCCTGTCAATATGCTGGAGGGTCAGTTCAGGCATAGTTGAGTCCGGCTTGGGGTTCAGCGATCTTCTGAAGCGATTCGATGAATTCCTTCAGTTCCCTTATCTTTTCTGCTGCAACGGAGCGGCCTTTCGGGGTAAGTGAGTAATATACCCTTACCCTGTTGTTATAAACTTCCCTGGAGGTAACTACAGATTTTTCCTTTTCAAGCTTATGAAGGATAGGGTAGAGGGCTCCGTATGTAAGCCTGATCTTCCCATCGGTAATTTTCTCTACCCTCTGCGTTAATGCATATCCATGCACAGGTCCCTCTTCTTCAAGGAGTTTA
>CAYRQY010000320.1:0-1593 GCA_964426435.1 uncultured Rikenellaceae bacterium
GCGAATATCCGATCTTGATATATCCGGAGGATGTGTTGTGCAAAGCATTGAAGAAGAGGCAGCGTATAACCCTGGCTAGCTTGTTCGTATCAATAGTTATTTCTTCTGCCCTTGTATACTGGTTTTCAGCAACAAGCAACACATCATCTCTCTTCTCTCTTTTCAGTGTATTCCTCAGATCACCGATAAGGTCATTCAGATAAATATCAGGCCTTACAACTTTAAGGTCATCTGATATGGACCCCGTATCGATCATTGCTGTATCCAGAAAATTGTCAAACAGATTGATCAGTTGCTCACACGATTTCATTACCTGGCCGCTGAACTCCTCCCGTTCAATTTCATTATACCCTTCCTTATTCATAATGAAAGAGAATGCAACCACGGCGTTCATGTGGGTCCGCATCTCATGCGACAGATGCTTCAAAACGGCAGGACAGCTTACATCAAGTCTGCCCGGCGCTGAAACCTTCCCGTCATCGGGGAACTTCATCCCCGATTCTCCTCCCGCATCGCTATTGTTCCTGCCAATAAACATTCCTGTTCTCTGTTGTGATTCCTTTACCTGATTTTTCTGAGAATCTTCTTTGCGGGAATGCTGTAAATACCCTCAGCGTCTCTTATTATATGAAGCTGACCGGCAGCTTTTGCTTCCTCTCCTGTCTTAAGGTAGCAAAGGGCCAGATACCATCTGGCATCCTCAATAAAAAGGTTGTTGTTGTCGTCTATCACTTTCGAGAAGAGTCGTTTTGATTCAGGATAGTCGGCTGACTCAAAGTGTGATACACCCTGCAGCAGAGTGGATTCCATATCCCCCGGTTCTTTCTCAAGCACTTTGCTGAAATAAAGCGCCGCTTTCCGGTAATCATGAATCTTATAGTAATCCATCGCCATTGCATAGTCGGGATCAGACGATTGGCTGTAGGCTCTTGAGGAAGCAACTGTTTCGTAGGTTGTGTAAAACTTGTTCAGGATTTCATCGGTATTGTAATTCTTCCCGGTGAACAAGATTGCTCCGCCTGCCGCAACCAGCAGCATAAATGCAGCAGCATACTTAAGCTTTGCCGTTTTACCGGGACCTTTCCTGACATTGTTCTCAGCCCTCTGTTTTTCAATCGCCGCAAGCTTGTTTCTCAGGTTCAATACCTCCGTCTCCCTGAGTATTACATCTGTTTTCTTCCTGAGCTCAACCTCCTTTCGGAGACTTTCATTACCTTCAAGTTCCCTGAGGAACCACTCTTTTTCTGCATTATCCATCTCGCCGGCATTAAACCTTTCGATGAAATAAGAAAAATCAATTGTTTTCATAATTAACTGAATTATATGTTTTTATCAAATATGTTCGCCCGATGATAATTCATAACCAAACATCACATTAAACCAACGACATCCCGCCAGTTGCCCTGCGTCTTACACTTTACAACTTCAGCCTTTTGGCTGCAGCTGTTTCGGTTTATTCCTGCCAGTATTGTTGCAAACTAATGCCGGAGACAGCCTGGCACAACTCCTTCCCCCGGTCGTATACCTTAGCCTTCTGTCAGATTTTAACGGGAGGAGGATTGGGCAGTATTATCGGATCACCATCCTCGGCTC
>CAYRQY010000321.1:0-1586 GCA_964426435.1 uncultured Rikenellaceae bacterium
GTCGAGCGACATTGCATAGTCGTTTATTGCACGGTCCCAGGAGCGGGAAAGAAAATATGTATTTGCCCTGTCGACGTAACACTGCTGATCGTTCGGATGAAGTATAACATTCCTGGAGAAATACTCCAGGGCCCTGAGGTTATCCCCGGCATCCGACTCGATCCTGCCTGCAAGGCTGAGGCCTTTTTTGCTGTCGTTGTAGAATCCGAGGTAACTTGCAGCATCTGCCCGGGCTTTTGAGAACTCGCCGGTCTTCCTGTAACACTCTGCCCTCGACAGATAAAGCCCGGCATCAGGTATGTTCATGCTTATCAGCCTGGTATATGTAACCGAAGCACCGGAAGGATTGCGCATATCCTCCTGGGTATGGGCATAAAGCCGAAGATACCTCTCTTCCGAAGGGTGCTTTGCTGTAAGTTCAGCAAGGCTTTTGGCAGCTCCGGAAAGGTTGCCGGCAGAAATATCAACCAGGGCAGCAGCATATAGGTTTTCAGAGTTGCCCGGGTAATCGGCTGTGAGGGATCTCAGAATCGTCCTTGCCTGATCAGTATTGCCTCTTGAAGAGTAGTACTCAATTTCTGCCATTTGTCTCTCATAGCCGGTATACCATTCCCTTCTCCAGAACTGCCGCCACTCGGGACGGTTTTCAATGTTGCTGAAAGCAGGATCAAGCAGTATAACTCTCTCACTCTTCTTAAAGGCAGAGGTAAGGTGCCTCTCGAGGTGATACAGCGAAGTTGACACATCCCTCCTCATAGCGTATACCCTTGCAAGGCCGTACTCTCCCAGTCCCGGCGTAATCCTGTTGGCTGAATTAAGATCATTGAGGGCCGCTGAAAGATCTCCCGTGTAAATGTATGCTTCAGCTCTTTCCATAAGAAGAGAGCTTTCTTCTGAAGAACCTATGGCAGCCGACAGCACTCCGATGGCATTGTTGTACTGCCCTGATTCCGCAAAAGCCCTGGCCTTCATAAGCTGATCAACCGTCTTCTGTCCTGAGGCTATACCAGCGAAAACAATCAGTGCCGATGCCAGAATTATATTTTTCATATCTGGTTTGTTACGGAATTCATTAAAAATCAATTGGTTTAACCGTTGCTCCCTTTTCCGTGATTACATGTATGAACCCCGACAGGTGGAATAGCTCCAGTCCTGTTATCCGTCTCTCATAAACATCACACTGGTAGAAATAAACTCCCGGCGATACTATTCTTCCGTTATATGTCCCGTCCCAGTTAATCCTGGGCTCACTGGTCCTGAAAACGAGCACGCCGGTCCTGTTAAAAATCTTCAGATCAACCTTCTCTACCAGCCCCGATGTCTTCGCGACAAGAATATCATTTATTCCGTCGCCGTTAGGGGTAAAAACGTTGGGAATCTCATAGAAATTACAGGAGTCAACACAGACAATATACTTGCTGCTTTCATTCCCTGGCAGGTCAAATGCTGAAACTGCATAACAGCCGGCAATAATCTCCCCGGGTCGGTGAACAAAAGAGAAGGTGTTCCTGTTATTGATAGTTGCAATAAGTTCAAGCGTCCCTTCATAATTCATCTTATAATAAACCTTGTAGCCGGCAACATCT
>CAYRQY010000322.1:0-1537 GCA_964426435.1 uncultured Rikenellaceae bacterium
TCATCCATAACACCTTTCGATCGTGTTGTGGCTACCCTTCCCGACCTCTCTTCGATGGTATCGAAAGTATTCATTAACGAAATCGAAATTAGCAGGGTAATGCCCGGACTGAGAGTTGACATAACCGTTGATGCTCTTCCCGATAAGCTTTTCAAAGGAACAATAACAAAAATAGCCAATATAGGTGAGTCGCTTCCCAACAGCGATTTCAAGATGTTTGAGTCGCATATCAAGATCGACGGGGTCGATCCGGATTTCCGTCCCTCAATGACAACAGACAACAAAATATATATTAAGACATTTGATAATGTTGTCTATGTGCCGCTGGATTGTGTAAGGACCGGACCAGACTCAATTCCAGTTGTCTATACCAGGAATGGCATCAGGCAGGTGGTTATACCCGGTGAATCAAACGACAAATTTGTCATAATAGAGCACGGCCTTGAGCCGGGACTCATGCTTCACACAACCATGCCTGAAAGGCCTGAAAGATACCGCCTGGCCGGAACGGAGCTTATTCCTCTCCTTAAGCAGAGAGGCAATAATCCCGAAGCCTCCGGAATCTACTCAATGGCACGGGAAAAATAAAATTATCAGAAACTAAAACCTTAAATCGGTCAATAATAATCCGAATTTTGTAAATTTGGTTGATTCTTCTTTATATTAACCAACCTGATTAATCGGATATCTATGAAAAAAATCAACCGGCGGAAGTTTCTGGGTTCAGCAGCCACAGCTTCCATCGCCTTTACAGTAGTGCCGCGTCACGTACTGGGAGGACAGGGTTTCGTCGCACCAGCCGATAAGATAACACTCGGCTATATCGGATGCGGCACCCAGGGTCTGAGGGAAATGACCAGTCTGATAGCAGATCCATCCATTCAGATCGTTGCTGTCTGCGATCCCAACAAGTTTACGACAGATTATGTCGACTGGTCTCTAAACGGCATACGGAACAATATCCGCGATGCCCTTGGTGACAAAACATGGGGAGAAGGTCTGAAAGGTATTCCCGGCGGAAGGGATGTCGGCCAGGAATTCGTGCAGAAATATTATGGTAAAAACAAACCCTCAGGTACGTACAAGGGGTGCTCATCCTATGCTGACTACCGAGAACTTCTTGAAAAAGAGAAGGATATCAATGCCATCAAAATCATGACTCCCGATCACCTGCATGCGGCTGTCGCTATCGCATCGATGAAAAAGGGTATGCATGTCGTAACTCATAAGCCGATCGCCAACCGGATCCACGAGTTCAGGGTAACGGCCGAGACGGCAAGAAAGACAGGAAAGAGCACTCACCTTCTCGCCTGGAGCCGCAGGGGTGGTTACGATCTTGTGAAGAAATGGCTGAAAGAGGGAGTAATAGGCACACTGAAGGAGATACACAACTGGTCGAACAGACCGGTGTGGCCGCAGTGGCAGGAGAACCCTGCTGAGACTCCGCCTGTACCGGCAGGTTTCGACTGGGATCTCTGGCTCGGACCTGTACCGCATCGTCCTTATCACCCGAACTACACCCACGCTGTATTCCGTG